>CABQHT010000001.1 GCA_902464035.1 uncultured Collinsella sp.
AGGCGCTCGAGGACGGCACCGCCTACACCTACCTGGTGGACGCCCACTGGTCGCTGGAGCTGAAGAGGACCTACACCTTCGTGAACCTCGCCGACCCCGAGCTCGCCATCGAGTGGCCGATCCCGCTCGATGAGGCCACCGTATCCGAGGCCGACCTCAACCACCCGATGCTCAAGGACGTCGTCCCGATGGCGCCCAGGCGCACCCTCGTCACCGGCTGCAACGGCCAGCTGGGCCGCGCGGTGCGCAAGCTCGCCGAGGAGCGCGGCGTGGCCAAGGACTTCGACTTCTGCGACATCGACACCTTCGACATGTCCGACCCGGACGCCTATTCGCAGTACGACTGGTCGCTCTACGGCACCGTGATCAACTGCGGCGCCTACACGGCCGTGGACAGGGCCGAGACCCCCGAGGGCCGCGTGACCGCCTGGAAGGCCAACGCGACGGGGCCGGCGCTTCTCGCCCGCACCTGCGCCGGGCACGGCATCACCCTGGTCCACGTGTCCTCCGACTACGTCTTCGACGGCACGGCCGAGGTCCATGACGAGGACGAGCCCTTCAGCCCGCTGTCCGTCTACGGCCAGACCAAGGCAGCCGGCGACATCGCCGTGGCAGGGTGCCCCCGCCACTACATCATGCGCAGCTCCTGGGTCATCGGCGAGGGGCACAACTTCGTGAAGACCATGAAGGGGCTGTCCGACCGCGTCGCCGACCCCGAGGACGGGCTCGAGCGGGTCACCGTCGTGGACGACCAGCTGGGACGCCTGACCTTCACGCGCGACATGGCCGAGGCCATCTTCCACGTGCTGGACGCGAAAGCGCCCTACGGCACCTACGACTGCACCGGCAGCGGCCGCGTCGCCTCCTGGGCCGAAATCGCGCGTGAGGTCTTCGAGGCCGCCAACGGCAACGGCGGCAAGGTGGTCCCGGTCTCCACGGCCGACTACTACGCCAGCGCCGCCGGCCCCATCGCACCGCGCCCGGTCCACTCCGCGCTCGACCTGTCCAGGCTCGAGTCGGTCGGGTTCCACATGCCCGACTGGGAGGAAGAGCTGGGGGAGTACCTCAAGACGCTCTAGCCGCTATCAACTTTTCGAGAGTAAAAGCCGCCGTTCTTTAACGGCGGCTTTTCTTGTTGATGGCTATCTGCGCAGTGGTGCCAATAGTATTTTGCGGAAGATCTTTCACTCGCTTGGCGTGGTGGCGGACCTGCCGGGCTGGTCGTCGTAGGCGTATTTGCTGTACACGTTGACCTCCCACTGCTTTTTTTCGACCTTTGCCACGGAATCCAGGATGAATCCGGTCGCAAGGCTCAGACCGCACAGGAACATAAACGAGGCGGCGAGTATGGCGGTGGGGAAGCGCGGGACGAGGCCGGTCTGAAAGTACTCAACAAAGATAGGAATGCCCAAAGCCAGGCCGATAATCGCGAATAGAAGCGCAACCAGGCTAAAGAACTTCAGCGGGCGGTAGTCCTTGAACAGCGTACCGATCATCGCAACGACTTTAATGCCGTCGCTCACGGTATTGAGCTTGGACTCGGAACCCTCGGGACGATCGCGGTACTCGATGGGCACATCTTTGATGCGCCAGCGGTGGTCGACGGCGTGGATCGAGAGCTCGGTTTCGATTTGGAAGCCCTCGGAAAGCACAGGGAAGGTTTTAACGAACGGGCGGCTCATGGCGCGGTAGCCGGTCATGACGTCATCGAAGCTGTAGCCATAGATCCAGTTGATCATGGCGCGGACCAGATTGTTGCCAAAGCCGTGGAAGGCACGCTTGTTTTCCTCGGCGTAGGTGCCGTTGGAAAGGCGGTCGCCTACGGTCATATCGGCCGTGCCGTTGAGGATAGGCTCGCAGAGGGCTTTGGCCGCCTCGGCGGGGTAGGTGTCGTCTCCGTCGACCATCAGGTAGCAATCGGCGTCGATATCGCGAAACATCTGGCGGCAGACGTTGCCCTTTCCCTGACGGGGCTCAAAGCGAACCGTGGCGCCGTGCTCGGTGGCGATGCGTGAGGTATCGTCCGACGAGTTGTTGTCATAGACATAGACCGTCGCTTGCGGAAGCTCGCGGTGAAAGTCGTCGATGACTTTGCCGATCGTGAGCGCTTCGTTGTAGCAGGGGATGATGACGGCGATGGATTCAGAATTCACTCAATGCTCCTTACACATTCAATCCTTGAAAGTATAGCCGTTTGGGCTTGGCATCCTTAGATGTGGGTTAGTTCTCCAGTTTTGTTGCGCGAATCGTTTGCAGGGCCGTCGGGTCTATACTGTTCGTTTGTCAACGATTACGAGTAAAGGAGTTGCATCCGTGTCGGATCAGACAAAGCAACAAGAAGCTCGCAGTCTGCCTGCGACGTTTGCTAAGAACGAATTTGAGAAGGACGCGTTTATCCTTCGTCAGCTGGTTACCAAGGATTTTAAGATCAAGTATCGCCGTAGCGTTCTGGGCGTCGCATGGTCGGTGCTCAACCCGCTTCTGATGATGATCGTCATGGCTATCGTGTTCTCGACGATTTTTGCCCAGGGCCGCAATGGCTCGATTACGCCCGAGATGTACCCGCTGTACTTGATCGTGGGTAACGTTACCTTTGCCGTCATGTCCGAGTCTACGAACCAGGCCCTGACGTCGATCGTGGGTGCTGCCCCGCTGCTCAAGAAGGTTAAGGTGCACCGTTGGGTCTTCCCAGTACAGAAGGTGCTCTTCTCGCTGGTTAACTTTGCCTTCTCGCTGGTCGCCGTTGCCATCGTTATGCTGTGGTTCCATGTTATGCCTTCTTGGCACCTGATTCTGCTGCCGGTCTGCCTGCTGCTGCTTATGTGCTTCTGCATGGGCCTGGGTATGATGCTCTCGGCCCTCACGGTCTTTTTCCGCGACGTTATGCATCTGTGGAGTGTTGTCATCACGGCTTGGACCTATATCACGCCTATTTTCTGGACGACCGACTTTGTTGCTCAGATGCCGCATATCGTTCGGATCTTGGTGTATGCGAACCCCATGTACAACTACCTGCAGTTTATGCGTGATATCTTCCTGTTCCAGACTACGCCCTCGCTTTTGACGTTTGGTATGTGCGTCGCTTGGGCGGTCCTTGCGCTTGTTATTGGCTACACCGTGTTCCATAAGTCCGAGCGTAAGTTCATCCTCTACATCTAAAGGAGTGCTGTGATGACTGAATCTGTTGTTGATTACAGCGAGCAGCCTCTGGCTGTCGAGGTCGACGACGTCACCATGATCTTTAATATGGCGTCCGAGTCGCTGACCAATCTCAAGGAGTACTTCATCAAGCTCGCCAAGCACGAGCTGTTCTTTGAGGAGTTTAGGGCGCTTAAGCACATCTCGTTCGATATTCATCGCGGCGAGGTCGTGGGTCTGGTTGGCACCAATGGCTCCGGCAAGTCTACGATGCTCAAAATTATCGCCGGCGTGCTGGAGCCCAGCGAGGGCAGCGTTAAGGTGCATGGCAACATCGCGCCCCTGATTGAGCTTGGCGCTGGCTTTGACCCCGAGCTGACGGCGCGCGAGAACATTTATCTGAACGGTGCGCTGCTTGGCTATACCAAGGAGTTCATCGATGCCAATTTTGATGGCATTATCGAGTTCGCCGAGCTGCAGAACTTTGTCGACATGCCGCTCAAGAACTTCTCCTCGGGCATGGTTGCACGTATCGCCTTTGCAATCGCTACGATTACTGAGCCGGATATTCTGATCGTTGACGAGACGCTGTCCGTGGGCGACGTGTTCTTCCAGCAAAAGTGTGAGGCCCGTATTCAGCACTTTATCCAGAGCGGCGACGTGACGGTTCTGTTCGTTTCGCACTCCATGGAGCAGGTTGAGCGCATCTGCCAGCGTGCAGTTTGGATTGAGAAGGGTGACCTTCGCATGGACGGCCCGGTCGATGAGGTCTGCAAGGCGTACCGCGAGCAGTTCAACTAGGTTATAATTACTTGCGCCTGACAGGTTTGCGCTTGCTTGGGCGTGCGGTTATTTGCTCCATTAGCTCAGTTGGATAGAGCAGGGGACTTCTAATCCCAAGGTCGACGGTTCGAATCCGCCATGGAGCACCATCGTTTATTAAGCCCGGACCGCTTGGTGGTCTGGGCTTTTTTCATCTTGTGTGCTGCGGTTTTGAAGGGTTTGCAATGGGAAGCAAAAGGCTCGACTGGATCGATATTGCAAAGGGAATTGCAATTATTCTGGTCATTGTGGGGCACACCGTCCCAAATCCCTCTCCCTTGCGGCACGCGATCTTCTCGTTTCATATGCCGGTGTTCTTTATTCTTGCCGGGTATACGTTTAGGCCGAAGCCGTGGCGCGAGCTGCTGAGTGGTTCGGTGTCGCGCCTGCTGGTGCCGTATGTGGTTCTTGCACTGGCGTGGCAGGTGCCGACGTTCTTGATGAGCGGCGCTCCTTTGACGAGCGGTACGCTGGTTGCGGGGCTTAAGACGCTTGTGTTTGCCTCGGGCGTTGATGTGCCTGGGCTTGGCGTTACCGCCGTTGGCATGGCATGGTTTTTGGCGGCGCTGTTTACGTCGCGCCTGTTGTTTAATGTGCTCGTGCGGCTGTTTGATCGCCGCGGAATTGGGGTTGTTTGGCGGGGCGTTGTCTGTGCCGCGATTGCCTTTTGCGGATTGAGCGTGTCTCGATTAATGGGTGTTTACCTGCCGCTCGATTTGGATCTGAGCTGCTATATTTTGCTGCTGATGTGGGTTGGCTATACGGCGCGCCAAAGGGGGCTGGAGCCGAGCGTGAACAAGCCCCTGCTGTTTATTGGAGCCGGTGCCGCTTGGCTTGTCCTTGCCGCGCTGAGTGGGCTTGAGCTTTCGAGCCGCCGCGTGGATGGGTTTGTGGTTGCGACAGTTGCCGCTCTTGCCGGCAGCTACTGCGTGTGCTGGGTTTCCATGGCGCTGGAGAAGTTGAAAGACGTGCCGGTTTTGGGGTCCTTTGAACAAGCTCTCGTGTTCTGCGGACAGGCCAGTCTTGCCATCTTTGCAATCCACGCGGTCGATTGGTTTATCCCCTGGCAGACCATGCCGCTGCTTATGACGCTGCCGGTGTTATGGCTCTTCGCATCAATCGTGCGCTGCGCCTGTGATATCGGCCTAGCATACGTGATCAAAAAGGCGTAACAAAAGCGGGGGCGACCAACTTGATCGTCCCCGCTGTTAGTTATTCAGTAGTGTTGCGGTCTTACTTTTCGAGATGCTCTTTCAGCAGCTCCAACGCATGGACGTAGCCCTGGAGGCCTTCGCCGGTGATGGTGGCAAAGCAGGCCAGGCGGGCGTAGCTTACCTGGCGGAAGTCCTCGCGGGTCTCTACGGCGCTGATGTGTACCTCGACGGCAGGGATGGCGACGGCCTTGAGGGCGTCGAGGATCGCCACGCTCGTATGCGTGTAAGCTGCCGGGTTGATGACGATGCCGTCGACCTTGCCGTAGGCCTCCTGGATCTTGTCGACGATGCTGCCCTCGTGGTTGGACTGGAAAACCTCGACCTCGTCGAAGCCCTGCGCGGCGCCCGCCTCCTGGCAGATCTGGACCAGGCGGTCGTAGTTGTCGCTGCCGTAGATACCCGGCTCGCGAATGCCGAGCATGTTGAGGTTGGGGCCGTTGATGACGAGTGCTTTCATGGTTGCTTCCTTTGCGGTTGGGCGGGCGGCGCGGTGGAGCGGAAAACCACCGCAAAGGTGCCTGTCCCCTTTGTGGTGGTTTTGATTAGAGAGCGGATGGGAGGGTGTCGAGGAGGGCTTGGGCGGTGTTGGCGGCGCAGTCGCGTGAGTCGATGATGTAGTCGGCCCAGGCGCGGTAGCGCGGCATGCGCTGCTCGGCCAGCTTGTCGATGCCATCGCGGGCGGTGATGGGGCGACCCTTGTGGGCGAGTTCGTCGAGCTTACGGTTGAGCATCACGATCTGGCCGTTCTGGTGCAGTAGCGGGTAGTTCTCGTCGCGCGTGACCACGCCGCCGCCCGTGGAAAGCACCAGGCCGCTGCGCTTGGAGATGCCGGTCAGCGCCGCCGTCTCCTGCTCGCGGAAGGCCGCCTCGCCGCGCTCGACGATAAAGTCGGCGCAGGGCATGCCCAGGCGCTCCTCGAGGGCGCGGTCCAGGTCGATGTGCTCTCGCCCCGTGAGCAGGGCAATCTGCTCGCCCACACGGGTCTTGCCCGAGCCCGGCATGCCGATCAGCGCGATGTTCTGCTCGCGGCGTGACAGGCGCTCCGTTACGTCCAGAATGCGCTCGCGCGGAGTGACCTGGCCGGTGTAGCGCTCAACGGCTTGCGCCGCCTGGGCCACGAGCATGAGCAGACCGCCGATGTAGGGGATGCCGCGGCGCTCGGCCTCGAGCATGAGTCCCGTGCGAGCGGGGTTGTAGACAATGTCGATGACGCCCTCGAGCGCATCGAGCCCCTCGAGCGTACAAGGCGCGTCGGGGCAATGGGGGAACATGCCGGCGGGCGTGCAGTTGACGAGCAGGGCGGCATCGGACTGCTGCGCGATGTTGTCGTAGTTGACTTCGCTCGTACGGCCGACCGGCACGACGATGGCGCCCAGGTCGCCGAGCACCATGCTGGCAGTGGTGCCGGCGCCACCGGTGGCACCGAGCACGAGGGCCTTCTTGCCGGCAACCTGGGCGCCCAGCTCTTCAACCAAGCACTGGAAACCGAAGTAGTCGGTGTTGTCGCCGCGCAGGCGGCCGTCGGGCAGGCGCGTGATGGTGTTGACGTTTCCCATGCGCTCGGCGAGTGGGCTCAGCTCGTCCAGGTAGTCCATGACGGCGCGCTTGTAGGGGATGGTCACGTTGGTGCCCTCCCATTCGTCGCCTGTCATAAAGGCCTCAAGATCCTCGGGCTCGCGCTCAAATCGTACGTACTCGAGCCCCGCGAGCTCCTTGTAGATGGTCGGGGTGTAGCTGTGGCCCAGCACGCGGCCCAGCACGCCGTAGGGGCGGGTTGCGGCGGTATCGGTCATCTAGAGCACCTCCGTGTAGCTGCCAAAGTAGGTGAAGCTCTCGCACACGTCATCGATGGAGTCGAGCAAGTCGTCGAGGGCCTTGCTACCAAAGGGGCAGTCCAGGTCAAAGTAGAACATAAACTCAAAGTCATGCCCGGGGATGGGACGGCTCTCGAGCTTGATGAGGTTGATATTGAGCGCGTAGAAACGCTCGAGTACGCGATAGAGCGCGCCCGGCTCGTTGGCCGTGGTAATCATAAGCGAGGTGCGGTTGGCACCGGGGTAGACGCGTGGCTCGCGGCTGATGACGACAAAGCGCGTGTAGTTGTTGTCCGAGTCCTGGATGTTGGGCTCCAGCACCTCCAGACCGTAGAGTGCGGCGCAGCTGCGCGATGCGATGGCGGCAACATCGGTGCGCTCGGAGCTGGCGACCATCTCGGCCGACATGGCGGTGTTGGGGTACTTGGTGGCGTGCAGGCCGTGCGCCTCGATAAAGCTAGCGCACTGCGCGATGGCCTGACCGTGGCTGTAGACCTCGCGTATGCCCGCGAGCTTGGTGCCGGGCTTGATGAGCAAGTTGTGGTCGATCTTGAGGCGCAGCGAGCGCACGATGTGGAAGTCGAACTGGGCGAGCAGGTCGTAGACGGCGTTGACTGAGCCGGCGGTGGAGTTCTCGATGGGCAGCACGCCAAACTCGCAGAAGCCGTCGCGCACGGCGCGCATAACGCCCTCGAAGGTCTCGAAAAACGCGATGTCGGGCACGTCGAAGAGTTTGCACGCGGCGATTTGACTGTAAGCGCCCTCGACGCCCTGGCAGGCGACGGTGGCCGTTTGAGGGAAGGGCGTGTCGGAGGCTGCAGCCGTGGCATGGGCCTTTTGCGACACCGTGATGCCCTTGAGCTCGTTGATGTAGCGCTGCTGCTCGGCCTTGCTCATGCTCATGAGGAGACGGAACAGGGTGATGGTCTGCGCCTCGTAGCGCTCGGGGGCGCGGCTGGCGAGGTTGTTGAGCTTGGAGCGCTCACGGGCGGGGTCGAAGACGGCCTTGCCCATCTCGATTTTTGACTTGGCGACCTCGGTGGCAATGTCCATGCGCTCGACAAAGCTGTTGAGGAGCGTGGTGTCGATGCCATCGATGGCCTGGCGGATGTCAGCAAGGTCCATGGAGACCCCTTTCACGTGTCGGGGGATGTTGAGGGGTGGGTAGTTAGCGCTGGGCGGCGTCTTCGAGGAGGGCGTCCCAGATGGCAAGGGCGGCGGCTGCCTCGGCTACGGGGACAGCTCGGGGGACGATGCAGGGATCGTGGCGGCCGTGGACCGAGAGCTCGGCATTTTCCATAGCGTCCATGTCCACCGTCTGCTGCTCGCGGCCAATGGAGGGCGTCGGCTTTACGGCCATGCGCCACATGACGGGCGCGCCGGTCGAAATACCGCCCAGGATGCCGCCGGCGTTGTTGGACTCGACCTCGATCTCGCCGGTCTCGGCATCGATGCGATACGGATCATTGTTCTCGCTGCCGCGCATGGCGGCCACGGCAAAGCCCATGCCAAACTCCACGCCCTTTACGGCGGGAATGCCAAACGCGATCTGCGCGATGCGGTTCTCGATGCCGTCGAACATGGGGTCGCCGATGCCTGCGGGAAGCCCGTAAATGCCGCACTCCACGATGCCGCCGATGCTGTCGAGTTCGTCGCGCGCGGCTAGGATCTCCTCACGCATGCGGCCGGCTGCGGCGGCGTCAATGCAAGGAAGATCGTTCGTTAGGATCGCCTTGCGGTCGGCCTCGCGATAGACCATATCGTCCATCGGCAGGTCGGAGATGCCGCCGATCTGCGCGACGTGCGCCATCACGTTAATGCCGCGGGCCTCGAGTGCCTGCAGCGCAATGCCGCCGGCGATACACAGGGGTGCCGTCAGGCGGCCGGAGAAATGCCCGCCACCAGCGACATCGTGCATGTTGTGATACTTCACGCGCGCCGGAAAATCCGCGTGTCCGGGGCGGGGCTTGCGGCGCAGCTCGGAATAGTCCTTTGAGCGCGTGTTGGTGTTCTCGATAATCGCGGCGATGGGTGCTCCCGTGGTATGTCCATCGACCACACCGGCGATGATGTGGGCGGCGTCGGCCTCGCGGCGTTTGGTCGCGGTCTCGTCGCGACCGGGGGCACGACGGTCAAGGAAGGCCTGCAGCCGCTCCTGGTCAACAGCGATGCCCGCCGGGATGCCATCGAGGGAGCAGCCGATGGCGGGGGAGTGCGACTGGCCGAAGATGCTTACGTGCAAGACGTTGCCAAAGGTCGAGGACATGCTATTCCTCCTCGAGTGTGACCTTGCCGCCCAGCAGGCGGTAGTGGTCGAAGAAATCGGGATAGGACTTGTTGACGGCCTCGGCACCGTGGATCACGACCTCGCCGGTGGCGCGGCTCGCGGCGATAGCGGCCATCATGGCGATGCGATGGTCGTTGTGCGAATCGACCTCGCCGCCGGTAAAGGCGTCGACGCCCTTGATGATGAGGTCGTCGCCGGCAATGCGCACCTGCGCGCCCAGCGCGGTGAGCTCGCGGGTGGTGGTGACCAAGCGGTCGGATTCCTTGATGCGCAGACGGGCACAATCGCGGATAAAGGTGCGGCCCTGTGCCAGCGAGGCCACGGCCGAGATGACGGGCACCAGGTCCGGAATGTCGTGGGCACTCATCTCAAAGCCGGCGAGCTTGTCGGACTGCACGGTGGCGGCGTTGGTGGAGCGCACGATGCGGGCGCCAAAGCGCGAAAGCGCGGCAAGCACGTTACGGTCGCCCTGTGCGGAGCTTAGCGACACGCCCTCGACGGTGATTGGGTCGGTACCGATGGCGCCGGCGCACAGCCAAAAGGCGGCGTTGGACCAGTCGCCCTCGACGGCTACGCTGCCGGGCGTGCGGTACGAGCCACTGCTCACGCGGAAGTTCGTGACCTCGGGCTGGCCGTCCTTGGCCGGAATGCGCTCGACGTTGACCTCGACGCCAAAGGCCTTCATGGCCTGTATCGTCAGGTTGATGTAGGGGCGGCTCTCGATGAGGCCGGTTACCTGCACGCAGGAGGGCTGGGCCAGCAGCGGGGCTGCCAGCAGCAGGCCCGAGATGTACTGCGAGCTCACGTTGCCCGGAAGCACAAAGGTGCCCGGGCGCATGCGGCCGCTCGTCTTGAGCGGAAAACCGCCCAGACCCTGTAGGTCGCAGCCGGCGGCGATGATCTCGTCCGAGAGCGGGGAGAGCGGGCGGGCGCCCAGGCGGCCATGGCCTACGAAGGTGGCATCCGCACCCAGCGCGCAGGCGACAGGCAGCATAAAGCGCAGCGTGGAGCCACTTTCACCGCAGTCAAGCGTGCCGCCGGCAAGGGCCTTGAGCAGACCAAACTCAACACTCTTCATGGTGGGGTGGACCTGGAAGCCGTCCTCGACGGTCTCGATGCGAGCACCCAGTGCCGTAAGGCAGCGCACCGTGGCCTCGATGTCGGCGCAGGTGGTGTTGCAGGTGACGTGCGTCTCGCCGTTGGCAAGCGCAGCGCAGATGATCAGGCGATGCGCCATCGACTTGGACGCGATGGCGGGAACGGTGCCCTTGAGCGAGGACGGGGTGATGCGGGCTAGCATGCGGATGCGTCTCCCTTCTGGCCGAGGCCCTCGGCAATGAGTTCGTGGAAAGTGGAAAGCGGCGTGCGGTCGATGCTGCAGCGGCCAATGCCGTGCGGAATCACCAGATCGATGGTGTCGCCCGCGCGCTTCTTGTCGTGGAGCGCCTCGGCAAAGACGGCATCGGCATCTAGGTCGCAGCGGGTCTTGAGGCTATGGCGGGCGCAGAGTTCCTCAATACGACCGGGAAGGGCAGCATCGCAAACGCCGTGCAGGGCCGCGGCGCGCGTGATGATACCCATGCCGATCGACACGCAGTTGCCGTGTCCCAGCTCAAAGTGCTCGCAGGCCTCGACGGCATGTCCGGCACTGTGTCCAAAGTTGAGGAGCTTGCGCTGGTTGGTTTCGCGCTCGTCGGCGACGACCACGGCGCGTTTGATGTCGATATTGCGGGCAATGATAAGCGCCACGCGAGCCACGTCCTGGTTGAGCAGCTCCAGCGTGAGCGGGGTCTTCTCCAGCTCGGCGAAAAGCTCCGGGTCGGCGATCACGGCGTGCTTGACGACCTCGCCGCAGCCGTCGGCGAACTGCTCGGGCGTGAGGGTGGCCAGGCACCCCACGTCGGCGATAACCACGCTCGGCTGCCAAAAGGCGCCGGCCAAGTTCTTGCCGGCAGCCAGGTCGATGGCGGTCTTGCCTCCCACCGATGAATCCACCATGGCGAGCAGGCTCGTTGGGATCTGCACAAACTTGCAGCCGCGCATGTAGGTGGCGGCCACAAAGCCCGCCACGTCGCCCACGACGCCGCCGCCGAGTGCCACGATCACGTCGGAGCGCGAAAGCTCGTGCTCGGCCACAAACTCCAAAATGGCAACATAGGTCTCGGCGCGCTTATGGGCCTCGCCGGCCTCGAAGGTGCAGATGCTCACCTCGTAGCCTGACGCCTCCAGGCTCTGCTTAACGGGCATCTGGTAGAGCGGGCCCACGTTGGTGTCCGTAACGATGACGGCCTTGGTGCCGCCGGCAGTGGCGCGCACGAGCGGTCCCGCCTGCTCCAGCAAAAACGTGCCAACATGCACCTGGTAGGGGCGTGCGGTGTCGATATCGATAGTAATCGCCATAAGCTTCGGTCCTTTCGACCTGGCGTGATGGGTGGTCTAGTGGGAGGCCTCGTCGTCGAGCGCGCGCTTAATGCGGTCGCCCTCGGCAAGGAGATTCTCCAGATAGCGCTGGTCGCGGTCCTTAAGGGCGCGGTTGTAGGCGCCAAGCGATTCGATCAGATGGTCGATCTCGAAGGCGAGCGCATCGGCGTCGTCGATCATGAGCTCGGACCACATCTGAGGATTGAGGTGTGCCACGCGGGTGAGGTCGCGGTAGCTGCCGGCCGAAAAGCCGTGGTGGACCTGAGCGGTCGGGCTCTTAACATAGGCGTTGGAGACGACGTGCGCGAGCTGGCTCGTAAAGGCGATGACGCGGTCGTGCTCGGCGGCGCTCGTTACGCTGAACTTGCCAAAGCCCAGGGGACGTACCATCTCGCGCACCTGGCCCAAAAGCTCCAGCTTGAGTGCGTCGTCCACTGCGGGCGGTACAAGCACGAGCGGTGCGTCCTGGAACAGGTCGGCGCGGGAATGCGCGTAGCCCGAGAACTGCGTGCCCGCCATGGGGTGCGCGCCCACAAAGTAAAAATCGTGCTCGCGGGCAAGCTCAAAGGCGCGCTCGCACACGATGCCCTTGACGCCTACGGTGTCGATCACCACGGGGCCCATGATGGCCTCGGTGTCGGTGGCGTCGGCGAGTGCCTGGGCGTGCGCCTCGAGCCACTCGATGCAGGCTTCGGGGTAGCAAGCCAGGACGATGATGTCGCACTCGCCGAGCGTCTCGTCGTTGAGCTCGCCGGCAACGGTGCCCATGCTGGCGGCCGTCATGACGTCGTCATCGGGGTCCCAGGCCAGCACACGGACGCCCGCCTGCGCATAGCCGCGGGCAAAACTGCCGCCGATGAGGCCCAGGCCGACGATGCCGGCGCACTTGGGGCCGCCCTGGTTAACGCGCGCGTTTCTCACTGTACCCATGGGCTACTCCATGGTCTCTTGGCAGACAACCTCGCGAATGGCTCGGATGCGGCGCATGGTGTCGTCGAACTGATCGGGGGTGAGGGCCTGAGCGCCGTCGGACCATGCGCGGCTGGGCTCGTCGTGGACCTCGATCTCCAAGCCGTTGGCACCGCAGGCGGTCGCGGCGAGCGCCATGGGCTCAACGTAGCGGGTGTAGCCGGTGGCGTGGCTGGGGTCGGCGACGACGGGCAGGTGCGACAGGTGGTGCAGCACCGGCACGGCATTGAGGTCGAAGGTGTTGCGGGTGCGGGTCTCGAAGGTGCGGATGCCGCGCTCGCACAGGATGACGTTGTCGTTGCCCTCGCTCATGATGTACTCGGCGGCCATGAGCAGCTCATCGATCGTGCCGGACATGCCGCGCTTAAGCAAGATCGGAGTCTTGGTCTTGCCGACCTCTTTGAGCAGGGGGAAGTTCTGGGCGTTGCGGGCGCCGATCTGCATGACGTCGATCTTCTTGTCCAGGAAGACCTGCACGTCGCGCGGGTCCATGATCTCGGTGACGATTGGCATGTCGAGCTCGGCAGACGCCTCGCACAGCAGGTCCAGACCGGCGGGGCCCATGCCCTGGTAGGCGTACGGGGAAGTGCGGGGCTTGTAGGCACCGCCGCGCAGCATCGTGGCACCGGCGGCCTTCACGCGGCGGGCGATGCGGATGAGGTTCTCGCCCTCGACGGAGCACGGGCCGGCGATGACCTGGAACTGATCGCCGCCGATCTTGACGCCGTGGCCGCAGTCGATGACGGAGTCTTCGGGGTGGAACTTGCGGTTGGCGCGCTTGAACGGCTCGGAGACGCGCTGCACGCGCTCGACGACGTCCATGGACTCGAGCAGGAACGGGTCGATCTTGGTCGTATCGCCCACCAGGCCGATGATCGTCTCATTCTCGCCGCGCGAGACATCGGTCTTCAGGCCCTTTTTCTCAATCCAGCTGACGATATGGCTGACGGCCTCGTCGCTGGCGCTCTGCTTTAAAATTGCAATCATGGTGTGCCTCTCACCTCGATGGATAACCCTTGCAAAAACGGCCCGCATCGCGAGCCGTGTATATATGGTGCATGAGAGTTTATACTATCTGATTCGCTTTTGCCTTCTAAAGTGAGCCGTTGCGCCGCGTCTTCCCCGGAATTGCAAAGCTTTTTCTTTTATTTTGATAGCCCGTGGTGCACTTGGGTATAATGCCAACCGTTGGCCCTATTAGCTCAGGGGATTAGAGCGTCTGCCTCCGGAGCAGAAGGCCGTTGGTTCGAATCCAACATGGGGCACCATCGAACGTAAGACCGTCCGAACCTCGCATGGTCCGGGCGGTTTTTCTTATACCGACGCGACGTGATGGGACGTGGTATGGCAGCAACGGATATCGAGCGCGGACTCTCGACCGCCGAGGTCGAGGAGCGCATCGCCGCCGGTAAGATCAACCGCAACATGGAGCTCAAGACCAAGTCGGTCAAAGAGCTCATCATCGAGAACCTCTGCACGCTGTTCAATTTGATCAACGTGATCTTGGCGTTCCTGGTCATTTTGACCGGTTCGTTTAAGAATCTGACGTTCCTGTTCGTGGTGTTCCTCAATACCGCTATTGGCGTCATTCAGTCCATGCGTTCCAAGAAGATGGTCGATAAGCTCACGCTGCTGACCTCCAAGAAGGCCATCGCGGTGCGCGACGGCTCCGAGGTTGAGCTCGACCTGGATCAGATCGTGCTCGACGACATCATCCGCCTGGGGCGTGGCGACCAGATTCCCGCTGACGCCGTGGTGGTTTCGGGCGAGGCGCTCGTGAACGAGAGCCTGCTGACGGGCGAGAGCGACCTTATTAAGAAACAGCCCGGTTCCGAGCTCATGAGCGGCAGTTTTATCGACTCGGGCCTGCTGCGCGCCCGCGTGATCCATGTCGGCGCCGACAACTACGTGGCCAAAATTAATAACGAGGCCAAGTACGTCAAAAAGGTCAATTCCGAGATCATGAACGCGCTTAACGCCATCGTGCGGTTTGCGAGCATCATCATGATCCCGCTCGGTTTGGCGTTGTTTTCCTCGAGTGTGAGCGAGCTGTGGGATGCCGCGGGAACCCCGGGCGATAGCGCGCTTTCGTGGTGCTTCTCCGAGCTGTTGGCTGGCCATGTGCCTTCGTCGGCGCTACTGTCCACAGTGGGCGCCCTGCTGGGCATGATCCCGCAAGGCCTGGTGCTGCTGACCTCGTCGGTGCTCGCCATCGCCACGGTGCGCCTGGCCCGCCGCAAGGTGCTGGCGCAGCAGCTCTACTGCATCGAGACGCTCGCGCGCGTCGACGTGCTGTGCCTGGACAAGACGGGTACCATTACCTCGGGTCGTATGGAGGTCGAGGGCACCTACCCGCTGCCTGTTGAGGGTGTTGGCTTTGGCGTGGACTCGGACGAGGCATCTGTTCCCGTCGATACCACGGTGCTCGATTTTGCTCTGGCTAACGTGGCGCGTGCGACTTCGGCCGATGCCAACGAGACCTGCCAGGCGCTGCTCAACTATTACGCCGATCGCCCGGTCGAGGTGTCTGAGCCGCTGGCGGTCATTCCGTTCTCGTCCTCCAAAAAGTGGAGCGGCGCGTCGTTTGCACAGGGCTCCTATGTGATGGGTGCGGCGCAGTTTGTGCTCTCTGATCGTGCGTTTGCCCAGGTCGAGAACCGTGTCGCCGAGCTTGCCGATACCTGCCGCGTGCTCGTGGTGGCGCGCGTGGACGGCTTTACGCCCGATGGCGATATGGTGGGCGAGGCCGAGCCCGTGGGCTTTGTGACCATCCGCGACGAGATTCGTACCTCGGCGGCCGAGACCATCGGCTACTTTAACGAGCAGGGCGTGACCCTCAACGTGATCAGTGGCGACGACCCGCGTACGGTGTCGTCGATCGCGCGCGTGGTGGGCGTGCCGGGGGCGGACGCTTATGTGGACGCCACGACGCTCGATACGCCGGCCAAGCTCGATGCCGCAGTGGACCGCTACCATGTCTTTGGTCGTGTGACCCCGCAGCAGAAGCGCGAGCTCGTGCAGGCGCTCAAGCGCCGCGAGCACACCGTGGCCATGACGGGCGACGGCGTCAACGACGTGCTGGCGCTCAAGGAGGCCGACTGCTCCGTCGCCATGGCGGCCGGCTCCGATGCCGCGCGTAACGTGGCCGAAATTGTGCTGGTCGACAACGACTTTGCCTCGATGCCTGCTGTGGTGGCCGAGGGCCGTCGCTCCATCAACAACCTGCAGCGTTCGGCTTCGCTGTTCCTGACTAAGACGCTGTTCTCGATGGGCCTGGCGGCGCTGTGCATCGCGCTGCCGCCGTACCCTTTCGAGCCGATTCAGATGACGCTCATCAACTTCTTCTGCATCGGCGCGCCGGGCTTTGTGTTGGGCCTGGAGCCCAACAATGCTCGCGTGAAGGGGTCGTTCCTGACGAACGTGCTCAAGCGGGCACTGCCGGCGTCGATTGCGGTCATTTTGGCCGCGGCGCTCGATATCTTTGTGGCGCGCGTGTTTGGCTTTAACCAGCTCACGCTGTCTACGATGTGCCTACTTACGTCGTGCGCGGCGAGCGTCAGCCTGATCTGGCGCATCTCGCAGCCCCTCACGCCCTTACGTGTGGCGCTCTTTGTGTTTGTAGTCGTCGGCATCCTGACGGGCGTTATCGGATTCCCGAAGCTGCTGTCTATTGCCAATCTGACGATGGGCCAGATGGTTATCTTGACTGTCATCGTGGTCATTACCTGCTCGGTGTTCTTTAAGCTCGCCACGATGATGGATTCGCTCAAGCCGCGTCGTCGTCATGCCGCAACTGGTTTTGGCCGCGGTGTGCGCGTCCGCTTGGGTCGCGGTGGCGGCAAGGTGAGCTCGACGGGTTCGACGGCGGAGCGTTTTGCCAAGCGCGTCGCCACCGACATGGCGCAGCGCCGCGAAGCTCGCACCGTTCGCGAGGCCGAGGCCCGCGCACTCGAGGGCGTGGCCCAGGCCCAGCCCAAGAAAAAGAAGGGTACCGGAGCCAAGCGCTCTCGCGTGACCAAGTCCGCCCAAGGCATCAAAGTCTCGATGCCCAAGAAAAAGAAGTAGTCCGCGGCCTTCAGGGATGATTTTTCTGGCGATGTTGAATTGGTGCCTTGCTCCTGTGGGGCCGTGGCGATGTTATGCTCTAACCTCGATTGTTTGAATTGCTTCGAAAAGAGGATGCCGTGATCTGCCCGCATTGCCTTAAGACTATCGAGGACGGCGCCTCGTTCTGCCCCTACTGCAACGCCTATGTGGGTCCGGGCGATGGTCCCGAGCACACCGAGTTCGTGTTTTGTGAGGGCTGCGGTGCCCGTCTTTCTCCGCATGATCGTACGTGCCCCAAATGCGGACGCCCCGCTCCGGGTATCCTCTCCGAGGACGCGGCAGCATCCGACCTGGCAGCGGGCCGCACGGCGGGCTTTCCGCGCCTAACGCAAGAGCAGATCGATACCGAGGTACCGCATGCGCCGGCCTCTGCCGCTGCGGTGCTTTCGGACGCCGCCGACCCCAATGAGACCTGCGTGCTGCCGGCTTTCGATAAGGATTTCGGTATCCCCAAGGTCGATATCCCGATGCCGGTTTCCCTGCATGAAGACACTCAAAAATCCAAGCGCAAGGTGCACCCCGACGAGGACGCCTACCATAAGCACAAGTGTCATATCCCCAAGCCGCTCATCGTCATTGCGGTCCTTGCCCTTGTGTGCGGCGGTGCCTATTGGTTTGTGACGGCCGATCCCATGGGTGTCATGCCCGGTTTCTACGACCAGTTTGGCCAGGCTGCGCAGACCACCTTCCCCACGCGTCAAAAGGGCGAGGCGACCGAGGACGACACCAAGCAGGACGATCCTGCCGAAGTGGTTCAGGAAGAAACCGTGCTCACCGATGATCAGCTCTATACCAGGCTCGACGGTCTGTATCAGACTATCGTGTCCTATGCTGACGAGGATCAGATCGGCGAGGTCATCGATTCCTTTAACAACGGCTATCTCCGAACGCCGCTGTCCACCCGTCAGGAGCTGTCGCAGAGTGCCTACGCCCTGCGCGACCAGATCAAAAAGACGCAAGATGAGCTCAACAACCTGAAAGTACAGGACGATACGGTCTATGCGGATGACATCGCCCACTTAAAGCAGCTTGCCGAGTGGATGTACGAGCGCGTCGACGTGATCTGCCAGAGCTGGGATATCTCGCTTGCCATTCCCGATGGCGAGTCGATGAGTTCCCACCAAAGCGAGATCCTGGCGCCCATCGCGCAGGGCGGCAACAGCGCGCTGAACCAGTACGATGCCAATGTGGGTTCCTGGAAGCCGCAGCAGCGTTCCTAAAATTAGTTCGCCATAGTCGGCATAACCTACGTGCGCAATTGATGTAAACCCGTGCTTATTGCTACAATTCGTACAAATATGCTTTAAACGCACGAGGAAGGAACCACATGTTTGGTTTTAAGAAAGAGCTCTATACGCCCGAGTACCAGCTCGCCGGTGACGAGTGCGCGGTGATCGAGACGTCGAAGGGCACCATCAAGGTCAAGTTTGACGGTGAGGGCGCCCCCATTCATGTGGCGAACTTCTGCGAGCTTTCCACGATGGGCTTCTACGACGGCCTTAAGTTCCATCGCTATGTCCCCGGCTTTGTCATCCAGGGCGGCGATCCCAATACCCGCGATATGTCCGGCGCCGACGTCGCTGCCGGTCTTGAGGGCCCCGACGGTATGCCCGGTACCGGTGGCCCCGGCTACTGCATCAAGGGCGAGTTTGCCACCAATCCGCGCAACAGCCATGTCGATGGCGCCCTTGCCATGGCACGCTCCATGGACCCCGATTCCGCGGGTTCGCAGTTCTACTTCTGCCTGGGTGCCCAGCATAACCTCGATTCCGGTTACACCGTCTTTGGTACCACGGTCGAGGGTCTCGATGTGATTTCGCAGCTGCGTGCCGGCGACGAGATCGTCCATGTCGAGATCGTTCACGAGTAAAGGGGACTTCCTTGAATAGCCAGCTGATCCAACAGGGCCGCGCCGCTTACCGCGCGGGTGATTTTTCTGCTGCAGCCCAGATGCTTGGGGCGGCAAAGACTCCCGATGAGATTATGGGCGAGGCCGACCATCTTCGCGGCAACGCCTTGATGCACCTGGGCATGTATGCCGAGGCCGCCGAGGCCTATGCCGCCGCCCTCAACGACGGCACCTACGGCAAGCGCGGCGCGCTGCTCACCAACCGCGGCAAGGCGCTCGCCGCCGTGGGCGACTACACGACGGCCGCTCAGGCGTTCTCTGCTGCTACGCAGGATGCTTCCTATGCCACGCCGTTCAAGGCCTATCTGGGCCTGGGCAATGCGCTGTTCCAATCGGGCGACTATGCCAACGCGGGAACCGCCTTCCGTCAGGCTGCCATCGACGGCGCCAATCCGGCTCCTGCCGCCGCGCTCGGCGAGCTCGGTCGTTGCTTCATTAAGCTCGGCCGTCCGGCGGATGCCGTGGAGACCTACCGCACGGCTATCGACTTTGCCGGCCCCCGCGACGACACGCGTGCGCTTAACGCCGGCATGGGTCAGGCGCTTTCTGCCGCCGGGCGTCCCTCCGACGCACTCGATGCCTTTAACGCCGCTACTGCCGATGGTATCTACCAGCTCACCTCCGAGCAGGCCGATGAGCTTGCCCGCGTGCACGATTCGCTTGCCGCGCTGTCTGCCCAGACGGCTATGGCCACGGCTCCGGCGCCCGCGATGGACGCTCCTGCCGTCGATCCGCTCGATCCTACGGGCGCGACCGGTCAGTTTATGCCCGATCCCTCGGACACCGGCTTCTTTACGCTGTCCGAGTCCGAGATGGTCCAGCAGGACCGTCAGGATCGTAAGCAGGCCAAGGTCCGTCGTCGCCATCGCCACACGGGTCTCAAAGTCTTCATCGTGCTGCTTCTGCTCATTTTGATCGCCGCGGGCGGTCTGGGCTTTGCCTACACGCGCGGCTTTGGCTTCCCGTCTCAGGAGTCTGTCGTTACCGATCTGTTCCAGGCTGCCGGCGACGGTGACACCGCAAAGGCCGAGTCTTGTCTGGCCTCGAGCCTGTCCGAGGACGCTAAGTCGATGATCATCTCCTCGATTCCGCAGGGTGCCACGGTGTCCGTCGAGGGCATGGATCAGTCCATGACCGAGACGACCGCTAAGGTGAAGGCATCACTGTCCAAGGGCGGCGAGCAGGAGTACACCGTCAAATTCGTGCGCTCCGACAACCATATCGGCTGGGCCGTTTCTTCGCTCGATATGGATTTCTCGGCTGCTGACAACCAGTAGTGACCTTATGGGATTTAGCTTTGCCCGGCGCTTCACCGCAAGTGAGGTGCCGGGCTTGCGCTAGTATGATGGGCTAGTAGTTTTCCAGCAATCATCCAACACATCAGGAGTTGCGTTGTTTTCTTTGATGGATATGTTCTTCGGTAGCTATGCGGGCGATCTTGCCATCGACCTCGGCACCGCAAATACGCTTGTCTCCGTGCGCGGCAAGGGCATCGTCATTCGCGAGCCCTCCGTTGTCGCCATCGACAAGAACGACGAGCGCATCCTGGCGGTCGGTATCGAGGCAAAGCGCATGCTCGGCCGTACGCCCGGCAACATCGTGGCCGTTCGTCCCCTGAAGGACGGCGTCATCGCCGACTTCGATGTTACCGAGGCTATGCTTCGCTACTTTATCGACAAGGCGTCCGAGAAGCGCTATCCGTGGACTCCGCGTCCGCGTGTTGTCGTCTGCGTTCCCTCCGGTGTCACGTCGGTCGAGAAGCGCGCTGTCTTTGAGGCCACGATCCAGGCCGGTGCCCGCCAGGCCTATCTGATCGAAGAGCCCATGGCCGCCGCTATCGGCGCCGACCTGCCCGTTGAGGAACCTACCGGTTCCATGGTCATCGACATCGGTGGCGGTACCACCGAGGTTGCCGTTATCGCTATGGGCGGCATCGTCGTCTCGCAGTCCATCCGTATTGCCGGCGACGAGTTCGATCAGGCCATCCTTACGCACGTTCGTGATGCCTACAACCTGGCCATCGGCGAGCGTACGGCAGAGGACATCAAGATCAAGGTCGGCTCCGCCGTGCCGCTCAAGGACGAGCTCGACGTCGAGGTCAACGGCCGCGACGTGATCACCGGTCTGCCCAAGACCGTGCGCATCGAGAGCGAGGAGATTCGTCGCGCGCTCAACAAGCCGCTCGACGAGATGGCCAAGGCCGTCAAGGACGCACTCGACGCTACGCCTCCCGATCTTGCCTCGGATCTTATGTACTACGGCATTTTGCTGACCGGTGGCGGCGCGCTGCTGCGCGGTCTCGACGTGCGCCTGCGCGATGAGACCGGCGTTTCGGTCAACGTCAGCCCCACGGCGCTCGATAACGTTGTTAACGGCTGTGCCCGCGTGCTCGAGGCCAATGCGTTTGATGGCGGCTTCGTCCAGACCAATGCTTAATTTCCAAAAGGTGGATTCCATTTGGCACGATCTTCGGGTTTCTCCACAAATCTGAATACCAAGCGACAATCAACGGGTATGCGCCCGTTGATTGTTTTCAGCCTGATTTCGGTGTTGCTGCTCACGTTTTACATCCGCGAGGGCGAGGCAGGACCGATTCATGCCGTGCGCTCGGGCGTGACGACGATTACCTCGCCGGTGCGCTTTGTGGGCTCGGCTGTGGCGGCTCCCTTCAATGCGATCGGTAACGTGTTCTCTAACCTTACGGCGTCGCAGGACACGCTTGACGAGCTTAAGAAGCAAAACGAGGAACTGACCTCTAAGGTTGCCGAGCTCTCCGAGGCTCAAAAGACCGCCGAGCGACTGGAGGGGCTGGTCGGCCTGCAGTCGACCTACAACCTCAAATCAACCGCAGCTCGTATCGTCGGCGCTTCGGGCGATGCCTGGACCTCGACCGTCACCATCGATAAGGGTTCTGCCGACGGTCTTACCATCAACATGCCTGTGACGAGTTCTGCCGGTGTCATAGGCCAGATTATCGAGGTCTCGGCCAAGACGTCCACCGTGCGCCTGATTGGCGATGAGAACTCGGGCGTGTCCGCTATGGTGCAGGACACGCGCGCCCAGGGCATGCTGCAGGGTCAGGCTGACGGCACGCTGCGTCTTGAGTACGTGAGCGTCGATTCCGACGTTAAGGTTGGCGACATCATCGTGACCTCGGGCATTGGCGGTGTGTTCCCCAAGGGTCTACCGCTCGGCACCGTCTCGTCTGTTGAGAAATCGGCTAACGACGTGTACTACACCATTGTGGTGCGCGCCCAGACGACGGCCGAGAACAACGAGGAAGTGCTGGTCATTACCTCGCTGACCGACGAACAGTCGGCCTCGGATGAGGACGTGAACACGGCCAACAGCACGCCGCAGGGAACGTCGCGCGATGCTGCGACCAAGACGAAGGACGAGAGCCCGGATGACAGTTCCGACACGTCCGAGACGACCGATTCCGGCTCGAGCGAATAGGGGGCATGTCCATGGATCTACACGAGCAGGGGATGAGCTCCCGCACGTTTGTAATCGCCGCCATTGTGTGCGTGCTGCTGCAGGCAGGCCTGGCACCGCAGATCTCCATTGCGGGCGGTCGCGTCAACTTTATGATTATCCTGGTGTGCCTAAGCGTGTTCTCGGGCGACCCGACCCGTGCCGTCGTGTGCGGTTTTTGCAGCGGCTTGTTCTATGACCTTTCCGCTGCCGTGCCGGTGGGCGTTATGTCGCTCCTGCTGACCGTGGGTTCTTTTGCCCTGGTGCATAGCGCTGCCGGTCAGACGGGCGGTGCCCCGAGTGCGCGCGGCATCACGGTGGGCGCCTTCGCGTTCGTCATTAATGTGATCTACAGCATCATCTTGCTGTTTATGGGTTTGGAGACGAGCTTTGTCGTGGCGATCTTCGGCCATGCGCTGCCGTCTTCGATCCTGACGGGTCTGGTTGCCATTCCGTTTTTGATGTCCGGCGTCGTGCCGCAGTCCGGTTATGGATTCTCCGCACGTGGCGGACGCCAGACGGGCATGCGCTTTAAGCCCAAGACCCGTAAGCTCAAATAGGGGAGGCTCGTAGATGTCTTCCCAGATGACGGTTATTATCGCCGGTATCGTGCTGGTTGTGGCCATCGTGGTCGCACTGGTCATCATGCGTCGCGGCGATTCTCGTTTTACCTACGATACGCAGCATGGGACGGCCCCGCGCGCCACCGAGGGCGAGGGCAATACCGCGGCGACCGCCTTTAAGGGCCGCTTCTCCATCCTCACCACGGGTGTGGGCGCGATGTTCGCGGCGCTTGCCGTCAAGCTGTGGGGCATGCAGATGGTCTCGTCGGACTATTACGAAAAGCAGGCTAATAGCAATCAGACGCGCACCGTTACCACACCCGCTGTGCGCGGCCGCATCCTCGACCGCAATGGCGTGGCGCTTGTCCAGAACCGTCCCTCACTTGCTGTCGTGGCCTACCGCGACCTTGCCGAGGATGAGGTTCTGGTTCGCCATCTTGCCAACGTGCTCGGTATGCCCTACGTGGCGGTGCTGCGCAATATTCAGGACAATTCCGAGGGCGCTCAGAGCCTGCATACCATCGCGACGGACGTCCGTCGCTCCACGGTTGCCTATATTCAGGAGCACGCCGGCGAGTTCCCGGGCGTCAAGATTGCCGAGCGTACCGAGCGCCAGTATCCATATGGCGAGACGGCATGCCATATCTTGGGCTATACCGGCACCATTACCTCCGAGCAGCTCGAGGCCCAGAATAAGAAAACCTCTGGTGATGATGATGCTTCTGCTGGCCGGATTACGTACCAGTCGGGCGATATCGTGGGCCAGGCGGGTGTTGAGAGCTACTACGAAAACCTGCTGCAGGGTATTCGTGGCGAGCAGACCGTCAAGGTCGATGCCTCGGGCAATGTGACCGGTCAGGCCGGCGCCGTGCCCGCCAAGGCCGGCTCCGACATTAAGCTCACGCTCGACCTTAAGATCCAACAGGCCTGTGAGACGGCGCTGGCGAGCGCCATCGAGCTTGCCAAGACCACTGGCTACAGCAATGCCGGCAACGGCGCTGTGGTGTGTCTCGATCCCAACAATGGCGAGATCCTGGGCATGGCGAGCGAGCCCAAGTTCGATCCGTCCGTCTTTATCGGCGGCGTCTCAAATGACGTGTGGACCGAGCTCAATGATGACAAGGGTTCGCACCCGCTGCTCAACCGCGCCATTAGCGGACAGTACATGTCGGCCTCGACCATCAAGCCGCTCTCGGCACTGGCCGGTCTTGAGTTTGGAACCTACACTTCAACGCAGACAACCAACTGCACGGGCTATTGGACGGGCCTGGGCAAGGCTTGGGGCAAGCGCTGCTGGCTGACGTCTGGCCACGGCACCATGACGCTGCAGTCGGGTATCGCCAACTCGTGCGACCCCGTCTTCTACGACATGGGCAAGGCGTTCTTTTATGACGAGCAACATTCCGAGGGCCTGCAGGAGGTCTTTCGTCGCTGGGGCCTAGGCAAGACCTGCGGTATCGATCTGCCGAGTGAGGGCGCGGGCCGTATTCCCGATGCCGAGTGGAAAGAGTCGTACTTTACCGACGCCTCTGCCGAGGACCGCAAGTGGAATGCCGGCGATATGACCAACATTGCCATCGGCCAAGGCGACATCCTGGTGACGCCCCTGCAGATGGCGTGCGCCTATATGGGTCTTGCCAACGGCGGCAAACAGTACGTGCCTCACGTGTTTTTGTCTGCCGTGTCGCGCGATGGCGACGGCGATGCCTATAAGTACAACGGCAAGGGCAAGAAGAAGCGCCTGGAGGCCAAGATCAACAGCGATTCGGATTTGACTCTTGTTCGCAACGGCATGCACGACGTGATTTACACGGCATCGACGTCCCTGGCGGCTCACTTTGGCACCCTGACGCCGCAGGTGTACGGCAAGTCGGGCACGGGCGAGAAAAGCGGCGAGGACGAATACGCGTGGTTCTGCGCCTATGCACCGGCCGATGATCCCAAGTATGTCATCGCTACTGTCCTGGAGCAGGGCGGCGGTGGTTCGGATACCGCGATGCATGTCGTGCGCGACGTGCTCGGCGTGATTTATGACGAGCCCGATACCTCTTCGGCCTCGGGCGATTCTTCGGTTCGATAGGAGGTTGCGATGGATTTTTCTCCGGCGGATCTGTTCCGTTCAACCAAGACCGGCTCTCGCAGCAGCCTGGACCGCGTCAACAAGCAACTTTCGGCCTCGCGCGGTACGTTTCGCCAAAAGGTGCATATCGGTGTGCTGCTGGCTACCGTCGCGCTCGTTGCCTATGGCGCCATCATTATTTGGTCGGCGTCACAGTTTAAGGCCGACGCCTCATTCTCGCGCCACCTGCTGGGCATTGGCATTGGCGCGGTGCTTGCGGTGCTCGTCTGGCGTACCGATCTGCGCGGTATTTCCAATTTTTCGACGGCGTTGCTCGTCATCGACCTGATCGTGATCTTCTCGCCCAAGATTCCGGGTCTGTCCTATACGGGCGGTCTGGGCATGACGGGCTGGATCAAGATTCCCGGTATCGGCTTGACATTCCAGCCGGTCGAGCTTGCCAAGCTCATCACCATCTTCTTTATCGCCACGCTTGGCTCGCAGTATAACGGCCGTATCGATACCGTTCGCGACTACGTCAAGCTCTGCGGCATGCTGTCCATCCCGTTTTTGGCCGTCGTCGCCATGGGCGACCTGGGCTCGGGCCTGGTCGTGCTGGTCTCGGGCGCCATCGTCATCTGCATGAGCGGTGCGCGCCGCGAATGGGTGCTGTCGACCCTGGCCCTGCTTGTGGGCCTGGTGGCCCTCGTCCTGGCGCTCGATTCGGTCTTTGATTCGTTGCTCGGCCACGATGTGCTCATCAAGCAGTATCAGATGAACCGTCTGACGGTCTTTATCGACCCCGATAATGCCGATTCGGACGATGCCTACAACCTGCAGCAGTCGCTTATCGCCGTTGGCTCGGGCGGCTTTTTTGGTAAGGGTTTGGGCCATGCGACGCAGTCGGCCGGCGGCTTTCTGCCCGAGTTCCACACCGACTTCGTCTTCGCCTTCCTGTCCGAGACCTTTGGCTTTTGCGGCTCCTTTTTGCTCCTGTGCCTCTACGTGCTGCTGATCTTTTCGACGATTCGCGTCGCCTTTAAGTGTGAGTCGCTGTTCTTGCGTCTTTCGTGTGTGGGCATCGTTGGCATGTGGGCGTTCCAGACCTTCGAAAACATCGGCATGTGCATCGGCATGATGCCGATTACCGGTATTCCGCTACCGTTTATTAGCTTCGGTTCGTCTTCGATGATGATTCAGCTGCTGACGGTGGGTATCGTACAATCCATATGGCGGCATCGTTCGGGCGCCGCGTAACCGCTGGAGGGGTTTGCTATGAAAATTCCCGTAGATAAGCTTACCCGCGCTTTTAAGATGGGCGCGTCCGTTAAGAAGGATTCCGATACGCCGGTGCGCGTCTCGGTCTATCTGGATTCGTCCGCCTCGCGCTTTCTGGCCGAGTGCGTGCGTGACGCCTTTGTGCCGCAGACGACCTCGGGCATTGTGCGCGTCGAGCGTCTGGGGGAGGAGCGAATTGCTCCAAAGATCGATACCGATGTGGTACTGGTGCTCTCGTGTGGTTCCGACCGCTTGGAGAGTGCCGTGCAGGAGCTCGTGATCGCCGGCGCGCCCGTGTGCGTGCTTGCCGAGTCAGCTGTGGAGGTGCCGTTTATCGAGGAGTCCACGCCCATGCTCGGCGTGGTGGCGGCAACCGATAAGACGTATCTGCTCGAGACGCTTGCCCGCTGGATTCTCGATCGCACCGAAAAGGAAACGGCTTTTGCGGCGAACTTTGCCTTCATGCGCATCGCGGCGGCCAATCGTATCATCACCTCGTGCGCGCTCACCAATATGGCGACCGGTGCGCTGGTGTTTTTGCCGGGGTCCGATTATCCCGTGATGGCGCTGGCGCAGGTGGGCATGCTCTTTGAGCTCGCTGCCGTCTTTGGACGCGGCATTAAGCCTGAGCGCGGCTACGAGGTCGCGGGCGTGCTTGCCGGCGGTCTTGTGATCCGCGCGGTCACCCGCGCGCTCGTCAAGCAGACGCCACATATTGGGTTTGCCGTCAAGGCGCTTACTGCTGCCGCGGGCACCTATGGCATGGGCCGTGCGCTCGTTTCGCTCTACGAGCGCGATGTCGACTACGGCCGCGCCAACGAGGTGGTCACTGCCACGTTCTCCCGCGTTCGCGATCTGGTGACCACGGTCGCGGGCGCTACCCGTCCTATGGCGTCCTACCAAGACGCATCCGATCTCGCTGCTTAGGGGTTTTCCGTTGCGCGTTCCGTATCAAGACTGTTTTCATTTAATTGAGCCGCTGCTCGCCAAGGTCGAAAAGCCGAGTCGCTATATCGATCACGAGTGGGGCACGCTTTCCAAGGCCGATGCCGACTACCGTTGCTGCCTGATCTACCCGGATGTGTACGAGGTTGGTCTGCCCAACCAGGGCATCGCCATCCTCTACAACATCCTTAACCAGGCCGAGGGCATCTCCTGCGAGCGTGGCTATGTGCCGTGGCCCGATATGGGTGACGCCATGCGTGAGGCGGGTATTCCGCTGCTGTCGCTCGAGGGTGCCGCCCCCGTCGCTTCGTTTGATATCGTCGGTCTGCATGTGCCGCACGAGATGGCGGTGACGAACTTCCTCGAGGCACTCGATCTCGCTGGCATTCCGCTGTTAGCGGCCGACCGAGGTGAAGACGACCCCATCATCATCGCCGGCGGTCCCTCGGTGTACAACCCTGAGCCGTACGCGGCCTTCTTCGATGCCATCCTCATCGGCGAGGGCGAGGAATCGCTGCTCGAGACCTGCCAGCTGCATCGCCGCCTGCGCGACGAAGGAGTCCCGCGCGCGCAGATTGTTGAGCAGCTTGCATCCATTGCCGGCAACTACGTGCCGTCGCTCTATGAGGTTCGTCACGACGAACCCTGCTCGCCGCATGGCTACACCGTGCCGCGCGAGGGCAAGGATGCGCCGACCGTGGTCTACAAACGCGTCGTCGAGGATTTCGGCGCCACGAATCCGCTGTCGCAGTCGTGCGTACCCTATGCGCAACTGGTCCACGATCGCCTGTCTATCGAGATTCTGCGCGGCTGCGCCCGCGGCTGTCGTTTTTGCCAGGCCGGCATGACGTATCGCCCGGTGCGCGAGCGCTCGGCCGACCAGATCGTCTCGTCGGTGATTCAGGGTCTGGAAAAGACCGGCTATGACGAGGTGTCGCTGACCTCGCTCTCCACGACCGACCACTCCTGCATTCGCGACGTGCTCGGCAGGCTCAACCGTCGCCTGGAGGATACGGGTATTCGCGTGTCTATTCCGTCGCAGCGCCTGGATTCGTTTGGCGTGGATATGGCCGAGTCGGTCGCCGGCGAAAAGAAGGGCGGCCTGACGTTCGCGCCCGAGGCCGGCAGCCAGCGCATGCGCGACATCATTAACAAGAACGTGACCGAGGAGGACCTGGACCGTGCGGCCAAGGCGGCCTTCGAGGCCGGCTGGAACCGCATGAAGCTCTACTTTATGATGGGCCTTCCCGGCGAGCGCGACGAGGACATCGTGGCCATTGCCAATCTGGCCGATCACGTGCTGGAGCTCGGTCGTTCCGTGGTGCCCAAGACTCGTCGCGGCTCGATCTCGGTGTCCATCTCGGTTTCGGTCTTTATCCCAAAGGCTGCCACGCCGTTCCAGTGGTGCCCGCAGCTCGACTACGACGATGTCAAGCGCCGCCAGAAGCTGCTTATCACGAGCGTTCGCAACCGTGCCGTCCGCGTGCATTACCACGATGCCGAGACCTCGCTCATCGAGGCCGCGCTGTCCCGCGCCGGTCGTGACATGACGCCCGTCATCATCGATGCTTGGCGCTCGGGGTCTCGCTTTGACGCCTGGGTAGAGCATTTCTCGCTCGATAACTGGAAGGAGGCTGCTGCCAAAAACGGCATCGACCTCAATGAGCTCGTGCACCTGCCCTACGAGTTGGACTGGCGCCTGCCGTGGGAGCACGTGAGCCCCGGCTGCACGCGCGGCTTCCTCGAGCGCGAGTACCGTCGCTCGCTCGAGGGTGTCACGACTCCCGACTGCACCCGTACGTCGTGCACCGGCTGCGGAATCTGCCCCACGCTCCACGCCAAGAATGTATTGATGGGTGATCGCGCATGAGTGAGCGCCTGACCGACAACCCCACGCTCTTTAGACTTCGTGTTCGCTATGGCAAGCGCGATCGCCTTAAGTACCTGGGCCATCTCGAAGTAATCCATACCATTGAGCGCATTGTGCGCCGTGCGGGACTTCCCTATGCCGTCACGCAGGGCTTCTCTCCGCACATGCGCGTGGGCTTCTCTTCGGCGCTACCGGTGGGTACGTCGTCGACCTGCGAGTGGTATGACCTGTTTATGACCGAGTTCGTGGCGCTCGACGAGGCGTTTGGGCGCCTGGCTGCGGCGTCTCCGGCCGATCTGGCGCCCATCGAGGCGGCGTACATCGACGTGCGCACGCCGGCGTTGACGGCGCAACTCACGCGTCTGTCGTATCGCATCGACCTGCACTTGGATCCCGAGGCGCCCGTAAGCGCCGACGAGGTGCGTCGTGCGATCGACACGCTGCGCGCGGACCATGGCATCGACTACGCGCGCGGCAAAAAGAGCAAGCGCTTGGATTTGGATCACACGCTCGTGGGCTATGAGCTCACGGCGGGGGAGCGCCCGGACCATTTGGTGCTCATGCTCGACACCCATGCCGATAACGAGGGCTCCATGCGTCCGGAAATTTTGCTTTCTGCAGCTGATGTTTTGTTGCAGGGCTTGACCCCGGGCGTGGATGCACCTATTGTTTCCACCGGTATGCAAGACCTCGTGACCATCTGCTCCTACGATGTCGAGCGTCAGAATCAAGCATGCGAGGACGACGAGGGCCGACTCGTCAGCCCCATACCTGTGCGAACTTGTGGATTTGCTCCACATACTCGTTGACGGGGGTATTTTCGCCTGCTACTATATTCGACTGTTGCACTAACTGATGCATGAAGGGCAAGTAAACATGTACGCAATCGTTAACACGGGCGGCAAGCAGTACAAGGTCGCCACCGACGATGTCATCACCGTCGAGAAGATCGAGGGCAATGAGGGCGACAAGGTCACCCTGCCGGTCATCTTCCTCAACGATGGTAAGAAGATCGTCACCGATCCCGACAAGCTGGCCAAGGCCAAGGTTACCGCTCAGATCGTTGAGCAGTTCAAGGGCGAGAAGCAGCTGGTCTTCAAGTTCCACAAGCGTAAGCGCTATCGTCGCCTGAAGGGTCACCGTCAGCAGCTCACCAAGCTGAAGATCGTGAAGGTCCAGGCTACGTCCCGCGCCAAGAAGGCTGTCAAGGCAGAGGCCGAGGCTGTTGCCGAGGCTCCCGTCGCCGAGTAGATTACACTCGTAACGAAAGAGTAGGTATACACAATGGCACACAAAAAAGGACTCGGTTCCTCCCGTAATGGCCGTGACTCCCGCGGTCAGCGCCTTGGCACGAAGCGCTATGCCGGCCAGACGGTAACCACGGGCACGATTCTCGTCCGTCAGCACGGCACTCACATCCATCCGGGTGAGAACGTTGGCCGTGGCAAGGACGACACGCTGTTCGCGCTGGTCGACGGTACCGTTGAGTTCCACAAGGGTATCAAGCACAGGGTCAGCGTACGCCCGCTCGCGAACGCGTAATTCACCCTTCATAGAGCACATATGTGGGAGGCACTTGAGTTTTAGGATTCAAGGGTCTCCCTCTTTTTTGTAGGAGGCGATTCTGTTGTCACAGTTCACTGATATCAGCCGCATCAACGTTTGCGGCGGCGACGGCGGAGCCGGCTGCATGTCGTTTAGGCGCGAGGCATTTGTTCCCAAGGGCGGCCCCGATGGCGGCGACGGCGGTCGTGGCGGCAATGTCGTCATCCAGGCCGACGCTCAGCTGTCTTCGCTGATCGATTACCGCTTTAAGCATCACTTTCGTGCCGAGCGCGGAACGCACGGTCAGGGCGCCCGCCGCAACGGCAAGAGCGGCGAGGACCTCATTTTGAAGGTCCCCATGGGCACCGTGGTGCGCGAGCTCGATCCCGAGACGCAGACCCCGATGTTCGAGATTGCCGACCTGGTGCACGATGGCGAGCGCGTTGTCGTGGCGCCCGGTGGCGCCGGCGGTCTGGGCAATACCCACTTTGTGACGTCGGTGCGTCGCGCGCCCGCGTTCGCTCAGCTGGGCGAACCGGCCGAGGAGCACTGGATTGAGCTCGAGATGAAGCTTATGGCCGATGCCGCGCTCGTGGGCTTTCCCTCGGTGGGTAAGTCCTCGCTTATCGCGCGCATGAGTGCCGCCCGTCCCAAGATCGCCGACTATCCGTTTACCACGCTCGTGCCGAACCTCGGCATGGTGCGTGCCGGTGAGTATTCTTACGTCGTTGCCGACGTTCCTGGTTTGATCGAGGGCGCGAGCGAGGGCAAGGGTCTGGGCCACCAGTTCCTGCGCCACATTGAGCGTACGGCGCTCATCATGCATGTCGTCGACATGACGGGCGGTTTTGAGGATCGCGACCCGGTTGAGGATTACCGCATCATCAACCGTGAGCTCGAGCAGTATGGCGCCGAGCTTTCGGAGCGTCCGCAGATCGTCGTCGCCAACAAGTGCGATGCGCCGGGCACGGCCGACAAGATTGCCGACCTTAAGCGTGCGGCACTCGACGACGGCCATATGTTCTTTGCCGTGTCCGCCGTGACGGGCGCCGGCCTCAACACGCTGATGCTTGCCGTGGGCGAGCAGGTGGCTAAGCTGCGCGCCGAGTTGGCGGTCTCCGATGAGCCGGTCGATCTGCGCGACGAGGAGTGGGAGCGCCGCCGTCTGCAGCGCGAGAAGCGTTTCCGCATTGTCCAGGAAGAGCCCGGTGCCTTCCGCGTGGTCGGTCGTGCCATCGAGCGCATGGTCATCCAGACCGACTGGGAAAACGAGGAAGCCGTCATCTACCTGCAGCACAAGTTTGCGCGTATGGGTGTTGACGACGCGCTCGAGAAGGCCGGTTGCCGTGCGGGCGACGAGGTCCGCATTTGCCAGCGTGCCTTTGACTTTGAGGGCGCTGAGGACTTCTCGGAGTACGAGGAGCTCGAGGACGCTGGCGAGGACGTTGCCGTTGAGGCCATTGACGTGGCCGACGCTGCGGATGAGGGCGTCGAGGTTGTCGATGCGGCGGATGCCGCGGACGATGCCGAGACCTCGGAGGGCGAGTAAGCCATGTCGCTGCGCGGTGGAATCGGTTTGCCCGAGCTGTCCATAAAAGAGGGCAAAGAGTTTCGGCTTGGCATTATGGGCGGCACCTTCGACCCGATTCATTACGGGCACCTGGTGACTGCCGAGCAGGCGCGCGAGTCGCTCGACTTGGACGCTGTGCTCTTTATGCCGGCCGGCTCTCCTGCCTTTAAACTCGACAAACCGGTGACGCCTGCTGAGGACCGTTATGCCATGACGGTCCTCGCCACCGCCGCGAATCCGGCTTTTTTGGCGAGCCGTTTCGAGATCGACCGTCCGGGCGTGACCTATACGGCCGATACGCTTCATGCCCTTCGCGACTTTTACCCGCCGCAGGTAAAGCTCTACTTTATTACGGGCGCCGACGCGATTATCGATATTGTGACCTGGCATGATGCCGAGCGAATCGCTGAGCTTGCTACCTTTATTGCGGCGACGCGACCGGGCTTTGATATCGATACGGCGCGTGCCCGAATCAAAGAGTCGGGGCTGCCGTTCGATGTGCGCTATATTCAGATTCCGGCGCTGGCGATCAGCTCGACGAACATTCGTAAGCGAGTTGCCCGCGGCATGAGCGTGCGCTATCTTACGAGCGAATCTGTGCTCGGCTACATTCGCAAGCGCAGTTTGTATGTCGATCTGGGTCAAGAAGATTTTGAGTGATGGGGGCTACGTTGTCGGTAGAGGATCAGTTTGAGGGCGATGAGCGCGCGCTGCTCAAGCGCATTCAAGAGCTGCTCGATGTTCGCATGAAGGATAAGCGCAAGCGCTATGTGCATTCGCTGGGTGTTGCCGAGACCGCACTTCATCTGGCCGAGGTCTACGGCGTTGACCGCTTTGATGCCGCTGCCGCCGGTTTAATTCACGACTGGGACAAGGTGCTTTCCGATGATGAGCTCGTGGCCCGCGCGCTTCACTATGGCATCAAGGTTGCCGGCTCTCCTTCCGCCGCGACGCCGCTTTTGCATGGCCCTGTTGCCGCCTATGAGCTTCCGCAGCTTTTCCCCGAGCTGTCGCCGGCCGTTTTCCAGGCTGTCGACCGTCACACCGTGGGTGCCTGCGACATGACGCCGCTCGATATGGTGGTCTTTGTGGCCGATGCCATCGAGCCCAACCGCCATGGTGATTATGCCCATGGCTTACGCAAGATGGTAGGGGAGTCGACGCTTGACGAGTTGTTCTTCTCCTGTTTTGCGCAGGGTCTGGTCTACGTGATCCAGTCCGGGCGCTATCTTTATCCCACGGCTATTACGATTTACAACCATTACGCCCAGCTGCGCTAGCTCGGGTGTGTCTAGAAAGAGGTATTCCATGGCCGACGAGACCATGACTGACGAGCAGATTCTTGAAGGTGTGGAGCACAAGAGTTTCGTTGCCACGTCCGACCGCACCGCCGCCTCGCTGTCCGCGAGCGGTGTCGCCGCCGAGGATGTCGCCCGCGCCGCCGCGCAGGCCGCCTACGACAAGAAGGGCGAGGACGTGCAGGTGCTCAACCTGACCGAGCTTTCCGACGTGTGCGACTACTTTGTGCTTGCCACCGGTACCAACAACCGCCAGGTCGATTCGATCGTCGACGAGATCGAGGAGAAGGTCGCCGAGGCTTGCGGCGAGCATCCGTTCTCCATCGAGGGCCGCGAGCAGAAGACCTGGATGCTCATGGACTACGGCTCGGTTGTCGTCCACGTCTTCACTCCCGAAGCCCGCGACTTCTACCGCCTAGAAAAGCTCTGGGGTGACGCCCCCCAGCTCCCCCTCAATCTCCTCTAGTAGCTCATTTGATACGGGGCTTTTTAGCTAGCTTCGCGCATTTCGCCGGGCAGTTGCGGTTTTCCGCACCTGCCCGGCTTTCTTTTTGCCTAAAGGCGGTTAATCGTTGAAGCGGGATTGGCGGCCGAAAGATAGGGCGGTGTCGCCGAACTTGTCTCGGACGGCGTCGATAGCGACCGAGAGGTCGCGACGGTCGCTTGATTGGGCTCCGCGGTCGTCGACTTCGCAGAACAGGTCGGTCTGGATGCCGCCTTGGTGGTCGAAGTCGCTCATGCCGATGCCCGCTAAGCGAACATGCATGCCTTCCTGCCAGATGTTGTCGAGCAGTTCGAGTGCAACCGCCACGAAGATGTTCTCATCGTCGGTCGGATGAGGCAGCCGGCGCTGTGCCGTACGCCCGCTGCCATACGAATACTTAAGCTTGAGCGTTACCGTGCCGCCCGTCAGTCCCTGACGGCGCAGGCGGCGTCCAACCGACTCACCCAGCAGCGCAATCGCCGCTTCGATGTCCCCGCGCTCAGTCAAATCTTTCGCAAAGGTGCGTTCATTGCTGACCGACTTGATCTTGCGCTCTTCATCGAGACTCGTGACTTCGGAGATTTCAAGTCCCAGCGCACGCTGACGCATACGTTCGCCGTTGACGCCAAAAATAGAGGCCAAGGTGGATTCCGGCGCGCGTGACAGCTCGCCGAGCGTGTAGATGCGCATACGGCGTAGTCGCTCCTCGGCCGAGCGCCCGATGCCGCTCATGGCAGATACCGGCAGCGCGGCCAAAAAGCGCTGCTCGGTTCCGGGGCGCACGATGGTCAGCCCAAACGGCTTATCCCGCTCGCTTGCGATCTTTGCCACCGTCTTGTTGCAGCCCACACCAATGGAGCACGTCACTCCCAGCGCTGCCACGCGGTCGCTTATACGCCGCGCAACCAGTAGCGGGTCCTCGGGCGCAAAGCGACCCGGTGTGATATCGATAAAGGCTTCGTCGATGGATACGCGCTCAACGCGCGGCGTCTCCTCGGCAAGAATCGCCATGACCTGCGCGCTCACCTCGCGGTAGCGATCAAAGTGCCCGTGCGTCCAAATGGCTTGCGGGCACAAGCGCCGCGCCTCGGCCGAGGCCATGGCAGAGTGCACGCCAAAGCGACGTGCCTCATACGAACACGTGGACACGACGCCACGCGAATCGGCATCTCCGCCCACGATGAGCGGCTTGCCACTCCACTCGGGGTGGTCGAGCATCTCCACGCTCGCAAAAAACGCATCGAGGTCCATGAGGCCCACCGCCGGACCCGTCCAGGGAGGCGGCGTGACGCCCATGGCATCCTCATAACCGTATGTATGTTCGCGTCTTTCCATGTCATGAGTATACCGCGCAGCTCATGTGGGGTGCGTGTATGTGCTTGCAAATCCCGAATTCTTGTCTAAGATATGGATTTGCCCTCGACTACACCGAAGAAGTTGGTCTCACGGACTTCACCTGCCCGCGTCGATGGCGTATTATGTTCAACTGTTTGTTTGTAGTTGCAGCCTAAAGCTGCTTGGTTGGAGGAGTTTCCTTTGGCAGTCAAGATTCGCCTTGCTCGTCACGGCGCTAAGAAGCGTCCGTACTACCGTGTCGTCGTCGCCGATTCCCGCGCCCCGCGTGACGGTCGTATCATCGAGGAGGTTGGCCGCTACAACCCGATGACCGCCCCCAAGACCATCAACCTCGACCTCGAGAAGATCGCTGACTGGCAGTCCAAGGGCGCTCAGCTCACCGACGCCGTCGCCGCTCTGGTCAAGGCCGCCAACGAGGGCGAGAAGACCGAGACCGTCGTCAAGAAGTCCAAGAAGCAGCTCGCCAAAGAGGCCGAGGCCGCTAAGGCTGCCGCTGAGGCCGCTGAGGGCGCCGAGGAGTAAATCGTGCCTGAGGTTGACGCTGCACAGCTCGAGGGTGAGGCAATGCTCTCAGATCGCATCGCCGATCTCGTCGAATATCTCGTTGTTCAGATCGTCGACGACCCGGATTCCGTGAGCCTTGAGGTCATCGATGGTGACGACGCCTCTACGATTGAGGTTTCGGTCGCCGAGGATGACGTCGCTAAGGTCATCGGCCGTCGTGGCCGTACCATCAAGGCCATTCGCACGCTCGCCCGTGCACTGGCCGCTCGCCTCGACACTGCTGTCGAGGTAGAGGTTCTGGGCTAGGACCTTGAGGTCCCAGTACAAAAACATCGCCCGTGTGGTCAAGCCGCACGGAAGGAAGGGGGAGGTCCTCGCGCAGCCGCTGCGGGGGCTTCCTTCTGTATTAGAGCCGGGTATGCGCGTCGCCCTGACGCCGCCGGCGCTCAAGCGCGACCGCTTTTGCACGGTCGTGTCCGTCACCGATACGGGCGATGGCGATCTGGTCTCGTTTGAGGGCATTGACGACTTGACGGCCGCCGAGGGCATCACGGGATGCTATGTGTTGGCAAATCGTGACGATTTTGAGCTCGATTCACTCGACGCCGCCTATACCGACCTGATGGGTCGCGAGGTGGTCGACGAGCGCTTCGGTTCACTCGGCACGATCGTCGAGATCATGTCGACGCCCGCTAACGATGTTTGGGTTGTCGAGGGTGATCGGTACGGCGAGGTACTGATTCCCGTGATCGAGCAGGTTGTGCTCGATCTTCCCGACACAGGAACAATTTCCGTTCACGTTATGGACGGCCTGATCGATATGGACAAGTAGGGAGGACAACATGCTGATTGAGACCCTTTCGGTCTTTCCCGAGATGTTTGAGCCCGTCATGTCCACATCGATTTTGGGCCGCGCCCGCAAGGCCGGCCTTTTTGATTTTAAGGCGTATAACCTGCGCGACTGGACGCACGACCGCCATCGTACCGTCGATGACGAGCCGTACGGCGGCGGGCAGGGCATGCTCATGAAGGTCGAGCCTATTGCCGAGGCCATCGAGGCTATTAGCTCCGAGGGTCCTAAGCCCACCGTGGTGTTTTTTACCCCCTGTGGCGAGCCCTTTACACAGCATGTGGCCGAGCGCCTGCTCAAAAGCGAGCGCTTGCTGTTTGTGTGCAGCCGTTACGAGGGTGTCGACGAGCGTGCCTATGCGTATGCCGACGAGCGCCTGTCGATCGGCGATTACGTGCTCACGGGCGGCGAGCTTCCCGCTATGGTCGTTGCCGATGCTGTCGTACGCCTGATTCCCGGCGCCCTTGGTGACGAGATGAGCAACGTCGACGAGTCGTTCTCGACCGCCGAGGACGGAGGCCTGCTCGAGTATGCGCAGTACACTCGCCCTGCTGAATTCAACGGCGAGGGCGTGCCGCCGGTGCTCGTGAGCGGTGACCATGCCAAGGTTGACGCCTGGCGCCGTAAGAATGCCATCGAGCGCACCTGCCGCTGGCGTCCCGACCTGATCGAGACGGCACGGCTTACGCCCCAGGAGCGCGCATACGCGCAGGAGATTCTGGACGCTTCGTATTCGCAGAGCGAGGAGTGAGAATGGTTCCATCGCAGCATTCCGCGTTGAGGGGCGCTTTTGAGTGGATCGCGGTCATCGCGATCGCGCTTGTGGCCACCTTCCTGATCCGCACCTTTGTGGTCGAGCCCTTTGTGGTGCCCACCGGCTCTATGGAGGACACAATCGAGATTGGCGACCAGATCCTGGCGCAAAAGGTGAGCCTCGAGCTCGGTCAGCCCGTCAAGCAGGGCGATATCGTGGTGTTTCACAACCCCGATGGCACCTCCGAGCATGATGTTCTTGTCAAGCGCGTAATTGCCACGGCCGGCCAGACGGTTGACCTGCAGGACGGCAAGGTGGTCGTTGACGGCCAAGCGCTCGACGAGGACTATACGGCGGGCATGAGCTGGCCGCTTTCGGTCCAAGCGCCCGGCGCTCAGGTAAGCTATCCCTACACCGTTCCCGACGGGTGCGTGTGGGTGATGGGCGACAACCGCGAAAACTCTGCCGACTCTCGCTATTTTGGGCCGGTCGACCGCTCCGATTTAATGGCCGTGGCACTCGTTCGCTACTGGCCGCTCAACCGCATCGGCGCTATCGACTAAAAACCGCTATAGTACAGTACCTAACCGTGTAATCGTTTCGACGAGGGGATATTAGAGGCATGAACGCTTCATCGCTTTCCTTCCAAGACATCATCCTGCGCCTCCAGCAGTACTGGGGCGAGCAGGGCTGCGTCATTATGCAGCCTTATGACTCCGAGGTCGGTGCCGGTACCTTCCATACCGCGACCACGCTGCGCTCGCTCGGTCCCGCCGAGTGGCGCACCTGCTATGCGCAGCCTTGCCGCCGTCCCGCCGACGGCCGCTACGGCGAGAACCCCAACCGCATGCAGCACTACTATCAGTTCCAGGTGCTCATCAAGCCCTCGCCGGTCAACGCCCAGGAGCTCTACCTGGGTTCGCTGGCCGCCATTGGCCTGGACCCCAACGACCATGACGTCCGCTTTGTCGAGGACGACTGGGAGAGCCCGACCCTGGGCGCCTGGGGCCTTGGCTGGGAGGTTTGGCTCAACGGCATGGAGGTCACGCAGTTTACGTACTTCCAGCAGGTGGGCGGCATCGAGGTCGACCCCGTGCCCGTCGAGATCACCTACGGCCTGGAGCGTATCGCCATGTATGCCCAGGGCGTCAACTCCGTCTACGACCTGGTGTGGAGCTACCTGCCCGACGGCACGCCCATGACCTACGGCGACGTGTTCTTGGAGAATGAGCGCGAGTTCAGTGCTTATAACTTTGAGGTCGCCAACGTCGAGATGATGCGTCAGAAGTTTGACGACTACGAGGCCGAGTGCCATTCCTGCCTGGAGCGAAAGCTGCCGCTGCCGGCGTACGACTGTGTCATGAAGTGCAGCCACGCCTTCAACCTGCTCGATGCCCGCGGTGCCCTATCCGCGGTCGAGCGTGCCAACTACATCCTGCGCGTCCGCGCCGTCGCCAAGGCGTGCTGCGAGGCCTACATGGCCGAGGTCGCCGGAGTCAACGAGAATGCCGACCAGGAAGGCGAGGTGGCGTAAGCCATGGCAGACGCTAAGGATTTCCTGTTTGAGATTGGTACGGAGGAAATGCCCTCCGCACCGTTGAACAATGCCGTCAAGCAGCTTGGCACCATGATCGCCAAGGGCCTCGACGAGGCCGGTCTGGCCCATGGCGAGGTCCGCGTGATCTCGAGCCCGCGTCGTCTGGCTGCGCTCGTGGCCGATGTCGCCACTGCGACCGATGAGGTCCATGAGGTCAAGCGCGGTCCCGCGGCAAACATTGCCTTCGATGCCGACGGCAACGCCACCAAGGCCGCCCAGGGCTTCGCCCGCAAGTGCGGTGTGGCTGCCGAGGACCTGGTTCGACGCGAGGACACTGACGGTCGCGAGTATGTGTTCGCCGAGAAGAACATTCCCTCCGCACCGGCTACGCCGATTCTGACCGCTCTGTGCGAGAAGACTATTGCCGGCCTGCAGTGGCCCAACTACCGCAGCCAGCGCTGGGGCCACGAGCACGCGACCTTTGTTCGTCCGGTCCGTTGGATCTGCTGCCTTTTGGGCGAGGATGTTGTTCCCGTGTCGTTTGCCGACGTGACGAGTGGCAACACCACGCGTGGTCATCGCGTACTTGGCCCTGGTGACCACGTTGTCGCCAGCCCCGCTGTTTACGAGCAGGTGCTCGAGGATGCCGGCGTGCTTTCTGCCGAGCGCCGTCGCGAGGCGATTCTCGCCGGTATCGCCGAGGTCGAGGCCGCTCGCCCCGGCTGCCATGTCGATACGCCCAAGAAGGTCTTTGAGGAGGTCATTAACCTCTGCGAGTGGCCGACGGTGCTCGTCGGTACTTTCGACGAGGAGTTCCTCAAGGTCCCGCACGAGATTATCTGCGAGTCCATGCTCACCAACCAGCGCTACTTCCCGATCTATGACGGCGAGGGCAAGCTGACGCGTGAGTTCGTGGTCGTCTCCAACAGCAAGCCCGAGAACGCCGAGCGAGTGATCGACGGTAACGAGCGCGTCGTGCGCGCCCGTCTGGACGACGCTAAGTTCTTCTACGAGGAGGACCTGAAGATCTCCCTCGACGAGTTCCGTGAGCGTCTGTCCAAGGTTGCCTTCCAGGAGAAGCTCGGTAGCGTGCTCGCCAAGTCCGAGCGCATCGAGCAGCTCGCGCTCGCTATCGCCCGCGAGGCTCACCTGGGCGCCCATCTTGCCGCCGACGCTGCTCGCGCCGCACACCTGTGCAAGGCAGACCTGGTGTCCAACGCCGTCGTCGAGTTCACGAGCCAGCAGGGCGTGATGGGCGGTTATTACGCGACCGCGATGGGGGAGAACGACGAGGTCGCCCATGCTATTCGCGATCACTATCGTCCCCGTTTTGCCGGTGACGAGCTGCCCGAGGGCACCGCTGGCTGCATCGTGGCCTGCGCCGACAAGCTCGATACCATCGCCGGTATCTTTGCCATCGGCGAGCCCCCGACCGGCTCCTCCGACCCCTACGCGCTGCGTCGTGCCGCTATCGGCATTATCAACATCCTGCGCGACCGTCTGCCGATCGACCCCACGTCGCTCATCGACTTTGCCCTCGAACTCTACAGTGAGCAGGGCATTGAGTTCGACGCCGCCGAGGTCGCCCAGCAGGTTCGTGAGTTCTTCCATGGCCGCCTGGTGAGCATGGCCCGCGACGAAAAGATTCCGGCCGATACCGTCGCCGCCGTCTCCACGGTGCATATCATCGCCCCGTCCGTCTTCTTCGCCCGCTGCGCCGCCCTCGACGAGGCCCGCAAGAACGACGCTGAGACGTTCGACAACCTGGCGACCGCCTATGCCCGCGCCGCGCATATCTCCAAGCCCGAGCTGGGTGCGGAGTATGACCGCAGCCTGATGGGCGAGGTCGAGCTTGCGCTCGCCGACGCCTCCGAGGCTGCTCAGACCGCCGTCGATGCCGCCCTTGCTGCCGAGGACTACCCGGCCGCATTTGCCGCCCTCGCCGCCCTGCGCGCGCCCATCGACCGTTTCTTCGATGAGGTCATGGTCATGGACAAGGACGAGCAGCTTCGCGATAATCGCCTTAAGCTGCTCAACCGCTTCGAGGCCGTTTTCTCCGACATTGCCAACATCGGTGAGCTTGCCCGCAAAAAGTAAGCCAGCCTGCGCATAAGCGCAAAAGGAGCCCCGCATGGATTGCCCGGTCACCGCTCGTCCCACCGTTATCGTTATCTCCGACTCGCTCGGCGATACCGCTTGTGAGGTGGTGCTTGCGGCGTCCGGGCAATTTGATGAAGGGGCTTTTCGCGTTTTGCGCCTGCCCAAGGTGACCTCCGTGGAGCAGGTCAAGTCATTTGTGGGGCCGCGCGTCGATGCCGACCATCGCGATGTCGCCGTGTTCCATACCATTGTCGATCCGGCGCTTCGCGCCCGCGTGCTCGATTACCTGGGTATGCTGCATATCCGTTCGGTCGACCTGATCGGCCCGACGCTTGCCGTGCTGTCGTCGCTCATCGGTGTGCCGCCCAAGTGCGTTGCGGGCGTGATTCACAAGACCGATGACCGCTATTTCCATCGTATCGAGGCCATGGAGTATTTCGTTGAGCACGATGACGGTCGTGGTTGTGACGATCTGTCGGGTGCCGATATCGTGCTGCTGGGTGTGTCGCGTACATCCAAGACGCCACTGTCGATGTATTTAGCCTATCAGGGCTACAAGGTCGCCAATGTGCCACTGGCGCATGGCATGGAGCCGCCCAAGTCGATTTACGAGGTTGACCCGATGCACCTGTTCGGCCTGATTTCGACCGTCGATGTGATTTCCGAAATTCGCGATAGCCGCTTGGGCGATGACTACGCTCGTGCCGTTGCCGGCTCCTATGCCGAGCCCGAGAGCGTGCGCGGCGAGCTTGAGGAAGCTCGTGCCCTCATGAAGCGCTTAGGCTGCTTTGTTGTGCGTACCGACGGCAAAGCCATTGAGGAAAGCGCTGCCGAGATCATTGCTCACCTCGAAGAGATTCAAGAGGCAAGAGCCCGCCGTGCCGCCCGCCGCGCTCAACAAAAGTAGCTCACTTGGGACAAGGTTGTTTGGGTAGCTAATTTGGGACGGGGCTCTTTTAGCTAACCAAAGAGAATACTTGGAATTAATGCTGATAAATGGTAAAGCGATTTAGCAAAAACATCGCATCCGAACTGCACTTTCCTTGTAGTGGTATCTTCATAAGGTAACCACCTTTACCTACCGTTTACCGCCGGTTTTAGCACGTTTACCAAACCGCGCACCCTCTGCTCAAGCCTGTCCAAAACCCGCCGTATAGTTCCCTCACGGCCCGCATCCGGCGGGTCGATTCGTTACCACGGTCGTGCGCGTAAGCGCATGGAAGGGGAAGTATCGTGAGCGATTGCAAGAGGGTTTACCGTTTTGGAACCGACGCCCAGGGCACCTGTGTCACTGAGGGCGACAAATCCATGAACTTCGTGCTTGGCGGCAAAGGCGCAAACCTTGCCGAGATGAGCCGCATCGGTCTGCCGGTTCCCGGTGGCTTTACCATTACCTGCCAGACCTGTGTCGAGTACTCCGGTGCCGGCAACGTCTGGCCCGAAGGCGCACTCGATGAGATCGTTGCCGCCGAGGCGGACCTCGAGGCCCGTTGCGGCAAGAAACTCGGCGATGCCTCCGATCCGCTGCTCGTGTCGGTTCGCTCGGGCGCTCCGTTCTCCATGCCCGGCATGATGGACACGGTCCTCAACCTGGGCCTCAACGACGATTCCGTCCAGGGCCTTATCGCGCAGACGCAGAACCCGCGCTTTGCCTGGGACAGCTACCGTCGCTTTATCCAGATGTTCTCCAACGTCGTCATGGGCGTCGACGCCGACCTATTCGAGAACGCTCTGACCCAGGCCCGCCTGGTCGCCGGCGTTCGCGTCGATTCCGAGCTTTCGGCCGAGGACCTGCAGGAGCTTGTCGAGACGTTCAAGGGTATTTTCTCCGATAACGTCGAGGCGACCCTGTATCCCGAGCTTGAGGTTGCCGACGGCAAGCCCGTCTTCCCGCATGATCCGGAGCTCCAGTTGCGCCTTGCCATCCAGGCCGTCTTTGGCAGCTGGATGAACGAGCGTGCCTGCATTTACCGCAAACAGCACGGCATCTCTGACGAGCTCGGTACCGCCGTCAACGTCCAGGCCATGGCCTTTGGCAACAAGGGCGAGACCTCTGCAACCGGCGTCGCCTTTACGCGCAACCCGGCCGACGGCACCAAGGAGTTCTATGGCGACTTTTTGGTGAATGCCCAGGGCGAGGACGTCGTCGCCGGCATCCGCAACACTGAGCCCATCGTCGACCTCAAGACCACCCCGGGCCTCGAGTCCGCTGGTGAGGAGCTCGAGCGCGTGTTCCTGACGCTCGAGGATCATTACCGCGATATGTGCGATATCGAATTCACCATCGAGCAGGGTAAACTTTGGATGCTTCAGACCCGCGTGGGCAAGCGCACCGCTACCGCCGCGCTGCGCATCGCTATCGAGATGGTCGAGGAGGGCCTCATCACCCGCGAGGAGGCCGTGAGCCGCATTGATCCCGCGCAGCTCGATCAGCTCCTGCACCCGCAGTTCGACTCCTCCAAGAAGTACGAGGCCCTGGCCAGCGGCCTTAACGCCAGCCCCGGTGCCGCCGTGGGCGAGGTCGTGTTCTCGAGTGACGACGCCGTCGCGCGTTCCGCCGAGGGTCACAAGATCATTCTGGTTCGTTGGGAGACCAACCCCGACGACCTGAAGGGCATGGTCGCCGCCGAGGGCATCCTGACCAGCCACGGTGGCAAGACGAGCCATGCCGCCGTTATCGCCCGCGGCATGGGTACGCCCTGCGTTTGCGGCGTTGAGCGCTTCCACATTGACGCGGCAGAGAAGGTCGTGCGCATCGAGGGCAGCGACCGCGTGCTGCGCGAGGGCGATGTCATCTCCATCGACGGCACCCAGGGTATCGTCGTCGACGGCGCGGTCGACCTGGTCTCTGCAGAGCTCACCGGCGACCTGGACACCATCCTGTCTTGGGCCGATGAGATCCGTTTGGACGAGACCGACGGTCACGCCAACCACGTGCGCGTCAACGCCGACAATCCCGAGGATGCCGAGCTCGCGCTCGAGTTTGGCGCCGAGGCCATCGGTCTGTGCCGCACCGAGCACATGTTCCTGGGCGATCGCAAGAACATCATCCAGAGCTTTATCCTGTCTGACGATGAGGCCGTGAAGCAGCAGGCCCTGGCCGACCTGCTCAAGGTCCAGACCGAGGACTTCCTGGCGATGTTCAAGACCATGTCCGGTCGCGATGTGGTCGTCCGCCTGCTCGATCCGCCGCTTCATGAGTTCCTGGATAATCCTCGCGAGCTCGAGGTCGCCATCACCAAGAAGGAGGCCGCCGGCGCTCCCGAGGAGGAGCTCACTGCCCTGCGCGCCCGCCTGCGTCGCATTGACGGCATGGTCGAGTCCAACCCCATGCTGGGCTTGCGCGGCGTGCGCCTGTCCGTCGTCTTTGGCGATCTGCCGCTCATGCAGGTTCGCGCCGTCGCCACGGCTGCTGCCCGCCTTATCAAGGAGGGTGTCGACCCGCGCCCCGAGATCATGGTTCCGCTCGTTTCCATCACGGCCGAGCATGTCCAGACCCGCGAGGTTATCGAGCGCGTGATCGCCGAGGTTTCCGTCGAGGAAGGCGTCGAGCTCAATATTCCCGTGGGCACGATGCTCGAGCTGCCGCGCGCCTGCATGGTCGCCGACGAGATCGCACATCACGCAGATTTCTTCTGCTTTGGCACCAACGACCTCACCCAGACGACCTTCGGCTTCTCCCGCGACGATGCCGAGGCCAAGTTCATTCCGCTGTACCTGCACAAGAAGATCCTGAAGGACAATCCCTTCGAGACCATCGACACGGCGGTGCTGGAGCTCGTGCGCTTGGCCGTCGAGAAGGGCCGCGCCACCAATCCCGACATGCACTTTGGCGTGTGCGGCGAGCACGGCGGCGACCCCAAGTCCATCAAGGGCCTGTTTAACGTGGCCGACGTGGACTACGTGTCCTGCTCGCCCTATCGCGTGCCCCTCGCGCGCCTGGCTGCCGCTCAGGCCAAGCTCGAGGCCAAGTGTTCCGCCTAACGTTTTGGGTTTAGACGCCTAGCGTAGCCCCCTTCATGCCGCCCGTCTCATTCGTGAGACGGGCGGTTATCATGTGCGGGTTTTGTCTTTTTGTCTGCGTAAAAAATTGTTCTTGCAGCAGAAACCCGCGCGTGTATACTCGAATACGTTTGTTCAACTACGTGCCGGCCAAGGTGGTACGGCACCTCTAGAAGAGTAAGGAATTGCACATGGATTACATCCGCGCAATCGAGCGTCAGCAGATCCGCGAGGACATTCCTCAGGTTCGCGTCGCCGACAACGTCAAGGTTCACTACCGCATTAAGGAAGGCGACCGCGAGCGCATTCAGGTCTTCCAGGGCGACGTCATCCGCATGGCCGGCGCCGGTGCCCGCGAGACCTTCACCGTCCGCAAGATGTCCTTCGGTGTCGGTGTTGAGCGTACCTTCCCGCTTCACAGCCCCAAGATCGCCAAGCTCGAGGTCGTCCGTCATGGTCGCGTCCGTCGCGCCAAGCTGTACTACCTCCGCGACAAGGTGGGCAAGGCTGCTCGCATCCCCGAGAAGCGCTAAGAAGATCGCAGCGTCTGTCCACTCGTTTGGACACAAGGGTCACCTTCGGGTGGCCCTTCTTTTTATCTGATTTGCATGCAAGGAGGGCCTGGTATGGCCAACATGACGAGCTCGGTTTCGGCATCGCAGGTTGCCGGTGAGTTGGCGAGCGCCACGTTCGAGGAGATTCCCGCCCTCGTGGAGCATTATCGCGAGGATCCGCGCCAGCAGGTGATCAAGGCTTGCGAGCGTGCCCTTAAGCGTCATGCCAAGGAGCTTGCCGAGCGCGAGCGCGTCAACGGCATGTATCAGCTTATGCATGAGCTCGGCGGTGATGGTTTGGTCGTGGGCGTCGACGAGGTGGGTCGCGGATCGGTGGCCGGTCCTTTGACGGTATGCGCCGTCTGCCTTCCTATGGAGCCGCGCGTCTGGGGCATCAACGATTCCAAAAAGCTCACGCCGGCGCGCCGCGAGTTGCTCTCAGTGAAGATTGCCGAGGTGGCGACGGCAATTGGTTTTTGCCATATCGCGCCTAAGGATATCGATGAGATGGGCATGGCCCGCGCCATTCGAGCCGCTGTCGCGGGCGCCGTGGCCGATACGGGGCTCGAGCCCGATTGCGTGCTTATGGACGGTAACCCCTTGGGCGCCGTTCCCAACGAGCGCGACGTGGTGAAGGGCGATGCCAAGATCGCCTGTATCGCCGCGGCGTCCATCATGGCCAAGGTCACGCGTGATGAGATGATGGTCGAGTACGATGCCGAGTATCCCGAGTACCATTTGGCCGAATCGAAAGGCTACGCAAGCCCCGAGCACATCGAGGCCATTCGCAAACATGGACTTTGTCCACTGCACCGCGTGAGCTTTTGCGGAAACTTTCTGCAGACTGAGCGCCTTTTCTAGGTCAATTGTGGAGACAGGGACCTCAGGGGTTTTATAAACCTGCTGGTAGCGGGCCGTATGCAACACCATTGCTGCGTACGGCCCGTTTTTTGACGGCATTTGGTCAGCTTTTGGTTTGCTTCCGGTACTTACCCGCATGAAAGGTGCCCTCATCATCGGGGCAATGCAGCGTGCGGGAAAGGAGACCCCATGAGTGCCGCAAGCAAAAAGAGCAAGACGCAGCAGCTCAAGGAGCGTTGGGAAAACGGCGAGCTCGACTGCGGGGCGATGACGCCCGAGTTTATCAAGGGACTCAGTCCCCGCGAGCTGGGCATGCTGGGCGAGCTGATCACCATCGACTACTTTAACGAGCGCGGCTACACCTTGCTGGAGCAGGGTTATCGTTGCACCGAGGGCGAGGCCGATCTGGTGCTGCTCGATGAGCTCGACGATGTCGTGGTGATGGCCGAGGTCAAGACCAGACGCGTTGCACTGGATTGCAGCACGCGGGTCTTTCCCGAGGAGGCCGTGGACGCTCAAAAGCAACGCCGCTACCGCCGCATCGCAAGTTGCTATCTCATGGAGCATTATCCGCTCAAGGCGATTCGCTTCGATGCCGTGGGTGTCACCATTCGTGGCGGGCATATCGCTGAGATCGAGCATCAGTACAACGCGTTCGATTGGCAGGTGTCGTGATGGCGTTCGAGACGTTTGCCGTTCACGCGGCCTGCATCCGTGGCGTCGAGGCGATTCACGTCACGGTCGAGGTCTCGCTTGCCGGTGGTGTTCCGGGCATCCAAATGCTCGGCATTCCGAGTATGGAGGTGATGGAGTCACGCGGTCGTATTCGCTGCGCGATGCGCTCCGCCGGGTTCGAGATCCCACGCTCGGGCATTACGGTCAACCTAGCGCCCGGCGATATTCGCAAGACCGGTAGCGGCTTTGATCTGCCCATCGCCATCGCGGTTCTGGCGGCCGATGGGCAGATTCCCCGTGACAACCTCGATCGCTGCCTTATCGCCGGCGAGCTCGGCTTGGACGGTACGGTGCTTCCCGTCAAGGGCGAGGTGGCGTTTCAGTTATTGGCGCGTGATATGGGGCTGTCCTTTATCGCCGGCAGGTCCGATCAGCATGTGCCGCTTGCGGGCGTTGATTGCGGATTTATCGATCATTTGTCTCAGCTTGCCCATGGCATGGGCGATGCCGCGCGGCACTACTTGGATTCTGAAGTGCTCGAGGCGACCTTTGAGCCCGAACTCGACTATGCCGACGTACTGGGGCAGGAGGTCGCCAAGCGCGGCATGGCACTGGCGGCAGCGGGTGAGCTCGGTTTGCTTATGATCGGGTCCCCGGGATCGGGCAAGACGATGCTCGCGCGTCGTATGACCGGCATCCTGCCCGAGCTTTCCGTTGAGGATCAACAGGAGGCGCTGTGCATCCATTCGGTTTTGGGTGAGAACATTGATGGCTTGTTGGCGGGGCACCGGCCCTTCCGCAGTCCCCATCACAGTATTTCGACCCCAGGTCTTATCGGCGGTGGGCGCCCGGTGCACCCGGGTGAGATCAGCCTTGCTCATGGCGGCGTGCTCTTTTTGGACGAGCTTGCTGAGTTTCCCACGGGTGTGCTGCAGACGCTGCGTCAGCCCATCGAACGCGGCTATGTGAGGATCGTGCGCGTCGACGGGGCTTTTACCTTCCCGTCGCGCTTTCAGCTGCTGGCTGCGAGCAATCCCTGCCCCTGCGGCTTTTTGGGCGATCGTGAGGTACCGTGTCGCTGCTCGGCAGCGATGGTCGAGCGCTATCGGTCTAAACTGCGCGGTCCCTTGGCCGACCGTATCGACATGATGATCGATGTGACCCGTCCCGACCCTCAGGTGATTATCGAGGGCGCGGAGGGTATGTCGTCAGCTGAGTTACGTGACTACGTTGTGCGCGGTCGCGCTTTTCGCGCTTGGCGCGAATCCCGTATGGACGATGCTGATGCCGAGGCCGGGGATGACGAGACACGGTCCATTGACGGCGTCGTTTCGACCTTTGAGCTCGATGATGCGGCGGAGAAGTGTGTGCTCGGCCTGTCGAAGCGCACGCATCTCACGGGCCGCGGCATCGTGCGCCTGGTGCGCATCGCGCGTACAATCGCTGACGTCGCCGAGAGCGAGCAGGTGACGCAGGACCATGTGCTCGAGGCGGCGATGTACCAGGGAAGGAGGGACCAATGATAGCCGAGGGGACCTACGAGCTGCATCCAGGTGATGCGTTGTATCCCGGGACCGTTTTGGAGCTTTCTGATGTACCCCAGACGCTTTATGTGCGCGGCAACCCCGAGGTGCTTTCGACACCCGCGCTCTCCATCATCGGCGCGCGCAAGGCCTCGCCGTATGGTCTTGCCGTGGCAGAGCTTGCGGCAAAGGTGGCGGTCGAGGCGGGAGTGACGGTAGTTTCGGGCGGCGCGGTCGGTTGTGACCAGGCCTCGGGTTGGGCTGCGGTCAACGCCGGCGGCAAACACGTCGTGGTGCTGGGGACGGGCGCCGACGTGGTCTACCCGCGTTCGAGCGCGGGGCTTATTATGCGCACGCTCGATACGGGTGGCGCGGTCGTGTCGATCTCTCCGTGGGGCATGGGTCCGCGCAAGTTTGCCTTTCCGCGCCGCAATCGCGTGATCGCGGCCCTGTCGCAAGCCCTCTTTGTTTCCGAGGCGGGTATGCCTTCCGGGACGTTTTCTACAGCCGAGGCTGCTATGGATTTGGGGCGCGAACTTCTTGTCGTGCCGGGGTCGATCCTATCGCCCGAGTCGCGTGGCACGAATTACCTCATTGCGAACGGTGCTTGCTGCATCATCGACGAGGAATCTATCGAGATGGCTATCTCACGCATCTACGGCACCCTGCGCTACTCGCGCCCCGATGCTCCCGGCATTGCCGACCTGGATCCAACACAGCAGACCGTGATGCATGCGCTCATCGCCTCTCCGCTCAAGGTCGACGACATTGCGGTGCTCGTCTCGCTCGATGCTGTCGGCGTACTTAAGCTCCTGGGTTCGCTTGAGCTCGAGGGTCTTATCGAGCGCATGATGGATGGAAGGTATGCGCCCTCCAAGTTTGCCCTTCACGCCCAGACACCCTTCGGTCACAATGGAAAACATGTCAATTAGAAAGGTGTTTGCAGATGCTGTTTGATCAGGTGACGGTTATCGGTGGCGGTCTGGCGGGTTCGGAATGCGCGATCCAGCTGGCAGACCGCGGTTTTGCCGTTAAGCTGTGCGAGATGCGCCCCCAGGTTAGCTCCCCGGCTCACCATACCGATCACTTGGCAGAGCTCGTCTGCTCCAATTCGTTTAAGTCGACCCGTCCGGATTCCGCGGCTGGTTTGCTGAAGGCCGAGCTTGAGCGCATGGGTTCAGTCCTACTCGGTTGCGCCCATCGCGCGGCTGTTCCCGCCGGCGGTGCCCTGGCGGTCGACCGCGTCAAGTTTTCCGAGCTTGTCGAGGCCGAGGTTGCCGCCCGTCCCAATATCGAGGTCGTGCACGGCGAGGTCACACAGATTCCCGAGGGCCACGTGGTCATTGCCGCCGGCCCCTTGTGCTCGCCGGCGCTGAGCGAAGAGGTCATGAAGCTCGTCGGTGGCGACGCCCTTGCGTTCTTCGATGCCGCGGCGCCGATCGTCGATGCCTCCACGCTCGATATGGACGTGCTGTTCTCGCAGTCGCGCTACGAGGAGCAGGGGAGCGGCGACTATCTCAACGCTCCGCTCAACAAGGAGGAGTACGAGGCCTTTATCGAGGCGCTTACCACGGCCGACCGCGTGGTGCTCAAGGACTTTGAGGGCGGCGATCTGTTCCAGGCCTGCCAGCCTGCCGAGGAAGTTGCGCGCACCGGCAAGGACGCCATTCGCTTTGGCGCCATGAAGCCCGTCGGCCTCACCGACCCGCGAACCGGTCGTCGTCCCTGGGCGGCGATTCAGCTGCGTGCCGAGAACAAGGAGAAGACCGCCTATAACCTGGTGGGCTTCCAGACCAACTTGACCTTTGGCGAGCAGAAGCGCGTCTTCCATATGGTGCCGGGCCTGGAGAACGCTGAGTTCTTCCGCTACGGTGTCATGCACCGTAATACCTTTGTCGACGCCCCGCACGTGCTCGATGGCACCTTTGCCGTGCCTGGTACCGGCGTGCGCCTGGCCGGTCAGATCACCGGCACCGAGGGGTACATGGAAGCCGTGGCGACCGGTCTGCTCGCGGCGCTCAACACCTATGCCGAGGCTATCGGTGTCGCGGGCGTCGAGTTGCCGCGCGTGGGCGCCCTGGGTGCGCTCGTGGGCTATGCGACCGATCCTGCCACCGTGGGCTATCAGCCTATGCATGTCAACTTTGGCCTGGTGCCGCCACTCGAGGATGGTAAGCGCCGCAGCAAGCGCGAACGCTACCAGGCCTATGCGGACCGTGCGCTCGAGGCCCTTGATGCCTATCTGGCCACTCGTCCTGATCTGTTTGGAGGCGACCGGTCATAGCCTTTGACCTGTACGACACCGTCGACTCGTTTATCGCCTATATCTCACGTGTCGAGGGACTTTCTCCCAACACGGTGACGGCCTACGGCTCGAGGCTGGAGCGCTTTGCTGCCTGGTGCGAGCGCGAGGATATCGATGCTTTCGCTGCCGACGTGCGCACCATTCGTCGCTATCTTGCCGAGCTTTCGCGTGAGCAGGTGGCTCCCCGAACGCTTGCGGCGCATCTGTCTGCCGTTCGCTCGCTCTATCGATGGATGGCTGCCGAGGGGGTCGTGGAGGGCGATGTGGTCTCGGCAATTTCCTCGCCCAAGCTCCCGCGCGATCTACCCGGTGTGCTGACGACCCAACAGGTGGAGGCGCTGCTCAAGACGCCTGATACCTCAACACCCGCGGGACTGCGCGATGCGGCGATGCTCGAGCTGCTCTATGCCTCGGGCGCCCGTATCTCTGAGCTCGCAGCACTCAATGTGGAGTCCATTGCGTGGTCCGAACGCACGCTGCGCCTGTGGGGCAAGGGGAGCAAAGAACGTATCGTCCCTCTGTATCGTCGTGCGCTCGAGGCGACGCGTCTCTATATTGAGGAGGGGAGGCCGGAGTTGCTCGCTCAGGCAAAGCGTCGTGACCCCGCTACCGGGCCGCATCCGCTGCTTATATCGGCGCGCGGTAATCGCATGAGTGCCGCCATGCTCAGGCGGCGGTTTCATATGCTGGCGACGCTCGCCGGCATTCCGGCCGACATCGCCCCGCATGCGATGCGCCATACCTTTGCGACCGACTTGCTCGAGGGCGGCGCGGACCTGCGCTCGGTTCAAGAGCTGCTAGGTCATGCGAGCCTGTCCACGACGCAGATCTACACGCATCTCACACCCGATCGGCTTAAGCGGGCTGTGGCTCAAGCCCATCCCCGCGGCGAATAGTGGCTGGGACGTCCCGCGCCGCGCTCAGGTGTGTGGTTTTGATTGCGGGTTGGCAGGAAGATGCATTCCTGCTATCATTCATCGGGTTGCTTCACGGCAACAGGTTTTTATCACGCACGCGCGGCTACTTCATACCGTGGTGCCCGGGCTTTGGTAGCACATGTCCGGGTTGGTTTTGGAGGATGACCCCGCGCGGAGGCAAACCACAGGAGGTTTAACATGGCTACCAAGATTAATATCCGCACCCTGCTCGAGGCCGGCTGCCACTTCGGTCACCAGACCCGTCGCTGGAACCCCAAGATGAAGCCGTTCATCTTCGGTGAGCGCAACGGCATCTACATCCTCGACCTCAAGCAGACTATCCTCGACGCCGACCAGGCCTACACCTTCGTCAAGAACGTCGCCAAGGGCGGCAACGTGCTGTTCGTCGGCACCAAGAAGCAGGCTCAGGAGGCCGTCAAGAACGCTGCTGAGCGCGCCAACATGCCTTACATCAACCAGCGTTGGCTCGGCGGCATGCTGACCAACTTCGTCACCATCCGCTCCCGCATCAACCGCATGGAGGAGCTTGAGGCCATGGTCGAGGACGGCCGCATGGCAGTGCTCCCCAAGAAGGAGCAGGCTGTTCTCGGCAAGGAGCTCACCAAGCTCCAGACCAACCTCGGTGGCGCCCGCGACATGAAGGGTCTGCCCCAGGCTCTCTTTGTCATCGACACCAAGCGCGAGGAGAACGCCATCAAGGAGGCTCAGCGCCTGAACATCCCCGTCGTCGCTCTGATCGACACCAACTCCGATCCCGACGAGGTCGAGTACGGCATCCCCTGCAACGATGACGCTATCTCTGCTGTCACCCTTATGTGCGAGCTCATGGCTGACGCCTGCCTCGCTGGCTCCGGCAAGGAGCAGGTCTCCGAGGCCGAGATGGCCGCTGAGCCCAAGGCCGAGTAAATCAGTCTTAGTTAATTCTTTTTCATCTCTTTGAAAGGAACCACAATGGCCCAGATTACCGCCGCTATGGTCAAGCAGCTCCGCGAGATGACCGACTCCCCGATGATGGAGTGCAAGAAGGCTCTCGTCGAGGCTGACGGCGACATGGACGCCGCTGTCGACGTTCTGCGCAAGAACGGCCTCGCCAAGGCTGCTAAGAAGGCTGGCCGCGAGACCAACGAGGGCGCTGTAGCCGCGTTCGTCTCCGAGGATGGCAAGACCGGCGCTCTGCTCGAGCTCTCCTGCGAGACCGACTTCGTTGGCTCCAACGCCAAGTTCACCGGCTTTGCTTCCAAGGTCGCTGAGGTTGTCGCCACCACCGAGCCTGCTGACGTCGACGCTCTGCTCGAGAAGCCGATGGGCGAGGAGACCGTTTCCTCCGAGCTCACCGAGATGATTCACATCATGGGCGAGAACATGAAGATCTCCCGCTTCGCTGCCCGCAAGGCCGAGAACGGCGCGCTCGCTTCTTACATCCACATGGGTGGTAAGATCGGCGTCCTCGTCGAGTTCGCCTTCGAGAAGGCCGAGACTGCTCAGGCTGAGTCCTTCAAGACCTTCGCTCACGACGTTGCCCTTCAGGTTGCCGCTGTCGCCCCGATCTGCGCTACCCGCGATCAGGTTCCGGCCGAGACCGTCGAGCACGAGAAGCAGATCTACATGGCTCAGGCTGCCGAGTCCGGCAAGCCCGAGGCTATCCAGGAGAAGATGGCTGTCGGCCGTCTGGAGAAGTTCTACAAGCAGTCCGTGCTCACCGAGCAGGAGTTCATCAAGGACAGCTCCCTCACCATCAAGAAGTACGCTGAGCAGGTCTCCAAGGAGCTTGGCGACACCATTACCGTCGTTGCCTTCGACCGTCTGGTCCGTGGCGAGTAAATAAGCTCTTGTAGCTGGTAATGAGCAGGCTGTGGGTTTTACTCACAGCCTGCTTTTTCATGGCTCCCCGTTAAGCCTTTGTTATCATATTGAGAGTCTAATTAAAGGAGGATCGCTTTGTCCGACATCCGATATAAACGCGTGCTTCTTAAGCTTTCCGGCGAAGCACTGATGGGCGACGGCCAATATGGCATCGACCCCAAGGTTACCGACCATCTTGCCAAGCAGGTCAAGGAGCTGCTCGCCGTTGGCCATGAGGTCGGCGTCGTTGTCGGCGGCGGCAATATTTTCCGCGGCATGGCCGGCGCTGCCGGTGGCATGGAGCGTGCTCAGGCCGACTACATGGGCATGCTTGCAACCGTTATGAACGCGCTCGCCCTGCAGGATGCCTTCGAGCATAACGACGTTCCCTGCCGCGTGATGAGCGCTATCCAGATGAACGAGATCTGCGAGCCCTATATTCGTCGCCGCGCTATCAACCATCTGTCCAAGGGCAACGTCGTCATCTTCGCTGCCGGTTCGGGCAATCCGTACTTTACGACCGACACCGCCGCGGCTCTTCGTGCGTGCGAGATCGGCGCCGAGATTCTGATTAAAGCCACCAAGGTCGACGGCATCTACGACAAGGATCCCGTCAAGTGCGCCGATGCCGTCCGTTTTGACAAGATTACCTATCACGAGGTTCTCGTCCGCGGCCTGCAGGTTATGGATTCCACGGCTACGGCACTGTGCCAGGATAACCGTATGCCGATTTTGGTCCTCAACATCGATGGCGAGGACACCGTCAAGCGCGCGCTTTCGGGTGAGCCCGTCGGCACGCTCGTCTATCAGGAGGATTAAGCATGGCAGAGAACATCACCGCCCATATGGACAAGTCGCTCGAGTCCCTCAAGCATAACTTCTCCAAGGTCCGTACCGGTCGCGCCAACGCCAACATTCTGTCCGACATCACCGTTGATTATTACGGTGTCCCCACGCCGGTCACGCAGGTTGCCGCCGTCAAGACCCCCGAGGCTCACATGCTGCTCATCGAGCCGTGGGACAAGGCGCTCATCAACGCTATCGTCAAGGCCATCGGCGCTTCCGATCTGGGCATTACCCCCAACTCTGATGGCACCGTCGTTCGTCTGCCGTTCCCGGCGCCCACTGAGGAGCGCCGTCGCGAACTCGTCAAGGAGTGCCGCGAGTACGCCGAGCAGGCCAAGGTGTCTATCCGTAACATCCGTCGCGACTTCAACAATAAGCTCGAGCGCGATGAGGAGCTCACCGAGGACGATGTCCGTCGCGAGCAGGCCAAGGTCCAGAAGCACACCGATGAGTATGTCGCCAAGGTCGAGGAGCTTCTGAAGGAAAAAGAAGCCGAGGTCATGGAGATCTAAGGTGCAATACGACGAGCATAAACTGGTCGAGTACTTTGCCGACGCCCCTGCGGGCGTCGGTTTTTCCGACCTTGACCTCAATAACATTCCGCACCATATCTCGTGCATCATGGACGGCAACGGTCGTTGGGCCACGTCGCGCGGTCTTGCACGCACCGAGGGTCATAAGGCAGGTATCCTCTCGCTGCGCGAGATCATTACCGCCTGCGTGCGCCTGGGCGTCGACGTGCTTTCTGCCTATGCGTTTTCTACCGAAAACTGGAACCGTCCGCAGCATGAGGTCAACGTCTTGATGCATCTGTTTGCCAAGACGTTTATCGACGAGCTGCCTCTTCTGAAGCGCGAAAACGTGCGCGTTGTCTTTTTGGGCGACATTTTCGCGCTGCCCAAGAAGACCCGCGACGTTTTTGAACGCGGTCTTGCCGAGTGCGCCGATCACACCGGTATGACGCTGGCGCTTGCCGTCAACTACGGCGCGCGTGCCGAGATTACCCGCGCTGTCCGTCAGATTGCACTCGACGCTGCCGCCGGTAAGATCGATCCTGCCGCAATTGATGACGACATGGTGGCTTCCCACCTCTATACTGCCGGCCTTCCCGATCCTGAGCTTGTGATTCGCACCTCTGGTGAGCTGCGCCTTTCGAACTATCTGCTGTGGCAGGTGGCTTATTCCGAGTTCTACGTCACCGATACCTATTGGCCCGACTTTGATCGTTGGGGCCTTGTCGACGCCATTTTGGCCTATCAGGGCCGTGACCGTAGGTTTGGTGGACTGAGCAAGACCGAGGAGGCTTAATCGTGTCCGATCGTCCCAAGGCATCTGCTCCCAAGACGCCTGCGCGCAAAGCTGCCACTGCGGGAGCGCCTGCAGCGAAGAGCGGCACCGGTTCGTGGCTGGCGGGCTTTATTACCCGTGCCGCCGCCGGTATCGTCTACGCCGTTGTCTTTATCCTGTGCCTGGTTTTGGGTATCGTGCCCACGGCCATCTTTGTTTCTGTCATGAGCGGTCTGTGCTGCTATGAGTTCTTCCGCATGACGAGGCTCGATGGCAAGGTTGCCAATGAGCGCTTGGGTATCGCTGCCGCCGTGCTCTTTCCGCTCTCGGCGCTGGGCGATTCGATGTTGCTGAATGCCCTGCTTTTTGCCTTGATGCTCGCTGTGGGCATTTGGTATGTCTGGTCGCCGCGTACCCGCATCTCTGATGTGGCCGTGACGCTCATGGGTCCCATCTACACTGGCTTTATGCTGTCGGCTATCGTGCTGCTGCGCGATGCCGTGCCCGGTTTTGCCGGCGCCCTGCTTTCAGTGGGCGTTTGCGCGTCCCTTTGGGTCTCCGATTCGTTTGCCTACATCGTGGGCAGCCGTATCGGCAAGCACAAGATGGTTCCCAAGATTTCTCCCAAAAAGAGCTGGGAGGGGTTTGTCGGCGGCATCCTGGGCTCGGTTTTGATTTGGCTCATCCTGTGGGCGACGCACTTCTACAAGCTCAGCCTGCCCTATGCGCTGCTGTGCGGCGTGGTCGTGTCCATTCTGGGCGTTATCGGCGACCTTATCGAGTCGCGCATCAAGCGCGGTGTGGGCGTCAAGGATTCCGGCAACCTTATCCCGGGCCACGGCGGCATGCTCGATCGTAGCGATTCGCTTATCTTCGGTTGCATCACCGCGCAGCTGTTGCTGATGATCGGAGGCGTGCTGTAATGTCCTTCCAGACGACGTATGGCCCTGATGGACGCCTTCGCGTTGCCATCCTGGGTTGTACGGGCTCTATCGGCACCCAGGCGCTCGATGTGTGCCGCCAGCATGCCGATCGCCTGCAGGTGACGGCGCTGTCCGTTAACTCCAGTACCTCCGAGCTCGTTGCCGCTGCCCGCGAGTTCTCGGTTCCGGCGGTTGCCGTGGCCGATGTCGATCATGGCGATGACGCCGTGCTGCAGGAGTTGCCCGAGGGAACGAAGCTCGGCGTTGGCGCGCAGGCGGTTTGCGAGCTCGCGCGTCGCGACGATGTCGACTGCGTGCTTGTCGCTATTGTGGGCGCCGCCGGTCTCGAGGCGAGCCATGCGGCCTTGACCTCGAATAAGCGCCTTGCCCTTGCCAACAAGGAGTCCCTCGTCGTCGGTGGCGACTTGCTTATGCCGTTGGCACAACCGGGCCAGCTTATTCCGGTCGACTCTGAGCATTCCGCCATCTACCAGTGCTATCTGGGGGAGAACCCGCGCGAGGCCCACTGCATTTGGCTCACCTGCTCGGGCGGTCCGTTCTTTGGCCGCACGCGCGACGAGCTCGATCGCGTGACGCGTGCCGATGCCCTCGCGCATCCCACGTGGGCCATGGGTGCCAAGATCACCATTGACTCCGCCACCCTCATGAACAAGGGCCTGGAGCGCATTGAGGCCATGCATCTGTTTAACTGCGACCTCGATTTCATTAACGTGGTCGTGCAGCGTCAGTCCAAGATTCACTCTATGGTCGAGTTCGCCGACGGCTCCGTGATGGCGCATCTCGGTGCATCCGACATGCGTATTCCCATCCAGTTCGCGTTCTCGTATCCCGAGCGTTGGGATACCCCGGCGCCTCGTATCGATTTCCGCGAGCTGGGGCAGCTCACGTTTGATGCTGCCGACATGGATACCTTCCGTTGTCTGGCGCTGGCCGAGCGTGCCGGCAAGACGGGTGGCACCATGCCGTGCGTGCTCAATGCCGCCAACGAGGTTGCCGTCGATGCCTTCCTGCACGATGGCTGCAGCTTTACCGATATCGATCGCATTGTGGAATCCTGCATGGACGCCCACGATATGCAGGCGGTCGATTCGTTTGAGCAGCTTCGCGACATCGATGCGTGGGCGCGTGAAAAGGCTGCGCAGGTGCTCGCCGCAACCCGTTCCTAACCCATAAGGATTGCTTTTTCGTTTTATGGATACTGTTCTGAGCGTTCTCTCATCGGTCTTTTGGGGCCTGCTGATGCTTTCCGTCCTCGTGTTTTTGCACGAGGGCGGCCACTTTTTGGCGGCGCGTGCCTGCGGCGTCCGTGTGACCGAGTTCTTTTTGGGTCTGCCGTGCCGCTTTGACATCCATTACACGTCGCGTCGCATTGGAACCAAGTTTGGCGTGACCCCGCTGCTGCTGGGTGGCTACGCTGCCATCTGCGGTATGGATCCGACCGATGTTTCGTGCGCCGATCGCGTGCTCGCGGCTATCTATCGTCATGGTCGCGTGACCGTGGCCGACCTTGCTGTCGAGCTCGAACTTTCCGAGGAGGATGTGCTCGAGGCATGCGCCCTTTTGCTGGGCTGGGGCTCCATCGCGCCCTGGTATGAGGAAGGGGAGAAGCCCTCGCCGAGCTACTATCCCACCAAATATCAGACGTTGCCACGAGACACGGCAGGCTATACCACCTTTGATGGTCGCCGTTTCGATCGCGAACATGCGACTGCCGAGGGCGATGTGTGGGAGCTGCCGTGCGGCGAGGCCGAGTTCCTTGCGCAAGAACGCTCGCACACCTATCTTGGCCAAGGCTTTCTCAAGCGCGCCTTTATGCTGCTCGCAGGCATTATCGTCAATATCTTGACGGGTTTTTTGCTCCTTATGAGCATCTATTCCATTGCGGGTGTCACCGTGCCGATGGATACCAACGTGATCGGTCAGGTTGACGAGGGATCTATTGCCGCCAAGGCGGGTATCGAGGCCGGTGATGCGATCCTTTCGGTTGACGGTGTCTCATGTTCTACTTGGATGGATGTCTACGATGCCATCGGCAAGGCCGCCGGTAAGGACGATATCGCCATCGAGTACGAGCGTGACGGCAAGCAGCATTCGACCACGGTTGCGCTCAAAGAGGACGAGCGCCTAGGTGTGTATGCCTCTACGCAGGTGGTCCGTTTAGACCCGATCACCTCGGCGCGTCTGTCATTCTCCTATGTCGTGCAGACAGCGGATGGCGTGATGCGCCTACTCCAGCCGCAGCATACGATGGAGATTCTCGATCAGTCTTCTTCGATCGTGGGTATTAGCGTTATGTCCTCACAGGCTGCTGCTGCCGGCCCCGTAACGTTCCTGTCGTTTGCCGCGCTCATTTCGTTCTCGCTTGGCTTTATGAACCTGCTGCCCATCCCACCACTCGATGGCGGCAAGCTGGTCATCGAGATCATTCAAAAGATTGCGGGCCGCGAGCTTCCGCTCAAGGTCCAGACGATTGTGAGCTATGTGGGCATCGCGCTCTTTGCGCTGCTGTTTGTCTATATGCTTCGTTCCGACATCCTTCGATTTATTCTGTAGGGGAGTGTTTGGATTGTCTTTATCCCATCCTTTGCCTCGCGAGTTGACGCACCCCGTGCATGTGGGCGGTGTGCAGATCGGTGGCGGCGCGCCGGTGGTGGTCCAATCCATGACCTGCACCGATACCGCTGATGCCCAGGCAACGCTTGCGCAAGTGTGCGCGTTGGCGCAGGCTGGCTGCGATATCGTGCGTGTGAGCGTGCCCACCGAGGCCGCGCTTGAGGGTTTCCGCACCATCTGTGCCGAGTCTCCGGTGCCGATTGTCGCTGATATCCACTTTAACCATAAGCTCGCCATTGGTGCCGTTGAGGCCGGTGCCGCCAAGCTCCGCATCAATCCCGGCAACATTGGCGATTGGGCCAAGGTCGATGCCGTGATCGATGCCGCGGGCGCCGCTGGGTGCGCGATTCGCATTGGCGTGAACGCGGGCTCGCTTGAGCAGGATATCGCCGAGCGCGAAGACCTCACGCAGCCCGAAAAGCTCGTGATGTCGAGCGAGCGCTTCGTCAAGCACTTTGAGGACCGCGGCTTTACGAACATTGTGCTTTCGGCCAAGGCCCATAGCGTGCAAACGACGCTCGATACTTATCGAGCCCTGTCACGTGAGATTCCCCACGTTCCGCTTCACCTGGGCGTGACGGAGGCGGGGACCAAGCTCCAGGGCACCATCAAGAGCTCTGTAGGCTTGGGTATTTTGCTTTCCGAGGGCATTGGCGACACCATGCGTGTGTCGCTCACGGCCGATCCGGTCGAGGAGCCGCCGGTCGCCTGGGGAATTTTGCAGTCGCTGGGCCTGCGTCGCCGCGGTCCCGAGATTGTCTCGTGCCCCACGTGCGCCCGCTGTCAGGTTAACCTGATTCCTATCGCCGAGGAAGTAACCGAGCGGCTTAAGAACTATACCGCTCCGCTTTCCATCGCCGTTATGGGATGTGCCGTTAATGGCCCCGGCGAGGCTTCCGATGCCGACCTGGGCGTTGCTTGCGGACGTGGTCAGGCCTTGCTCTTTTCGCATGGCCAGATCATTGGTAAAGTAGCTGAGGACCAAATTGTCGACGCGCTTATGGCCGAGGTCGACAAGCTTATTGAGGAGAAATAAATGACCCGAGCAATGTATATGTCTAAGCTCTATGCGCCGACGCTTAAAGAGGATCCGGCGGACGCTGAGCTCGCCAGTCACCGCCTGCTGCTCCGTGCCGGCATGATCCGCAAGGAGGCCGCCGGCCTGTATTCCTACCTGCCGCTTGCTTGGCGCTCGATTCGCAAGATCGAGAACATCGTGCGCGACGAGATGGACGCTGCGGGCGCTCAGGAGCTCATGATGCCCATTATGGTCGACGCCGAGCTGTGGCGTGAGTCCGGCCGTATCGATGCCTATGGCAAGGAGCTTGTGCGCTTTGACGACCGTCATGGTCGCGAGTTTGTGCTAGGCCCCACGCACGAGGAGACCGTCACGGCCCTGGTGCGCAACGAGCTGCGCTCCTATAAGCAACTGCCCGTCAACCTGTACCACATTCAGGACAAGTTCCGCGATGAGTTCCGTCCCCGCTTTGGCCTGATGCGCGGCCGCGAGTTCATCATGAAGGACGCCTACAGCTTCTCTGCCACGCAGGAGAGCCTGCAGGAGGAGTACGACAAGATGAAGCAGGCCTACGCTAACATCTGTGAGCGCTGCTACATCAAGGCTCTGCCCGTTGTCGCCGATTCCGGCGAGATCGGTGGCGATACCTCCGTCGAGTACATGGCTCTGGCTGACGCTGGCGAGGCTTCGCTGGTCTACTGCGACGATTGCGGCTTTGCTGCCGATGACGAGGCGGCAAGCACCAAGGTCGTTGTGACCGAGGGCCCCGGTGACGGTACGCTCACCAAGGTCGAGACTCCGGGTATGGGTACCATTGAGGCCGTCGCCAAGTTCTTTGGCTTCCCCGAGAATGGCACGCGCAAGTCCCTGGCTCTCATCGACGCCGAGGGTAAGCCGGTTGTGGCCATTGTCCCGGGCGATCATGAGCTCAACGACTGCAAGGCCGAGCACGTCTTTGGCAAGGGTTATCGCATGATGACCGACGAGGAACTCCAGACCTACGGGCTGCATAAGGGCTTTATCGGACCGGTTAACCTGCCCGAGGGCATCCGCCTGGTGTGCGACGAGAGCCTGCGCGAGTCCAAGCAGTGGGTCTGCGGTGCCAACGAGGTCGATTATCACTTTACCGGTGCCTGCCCCGAGCGCGACTTTACCGTCGATGGGTGGGCAGATCTGGTCACCGTCGTTGCCGGCGATCCCTGCCCGCACTGCGGCAAGCCGCTCTCTGCTGCCCGCGGCATCGAGGTCTCTCAGGTGTTCCAGCTGGGCACCAAGTACTCCGAGGCCATGGGTGCCACCTTTATGGACGAGGACGGCAAGGAGAAGCCGCTCATCATGGGTTGCTACGGCGTTGGTGTGTCCCGCTCGCTTGCTGCCGTCGTGGAGCAGCACAACGACGAACACGGCATCGTCTGGCCGGTCTCCGTTGCCCCGTACGAGGTCGCGGTGATTCCGCTCGATCCCAAGAAGGAGGAGTGCGCTAACGTTTGCGACCAAATCGTCGAGGGCCTGTGCGCCGAGGGTATCGAGGTTGTCGTCGATGACCGTGACGAGCGTCCCGGCTTTAAGTTTGCCGATAACGACCTCATGGGCTTCCCGTATCAGGTCGTTCTGGGTAAGCGTGGCCTCAAGAATGGTACTGTGGAGCTCAAGGACCGTGCCACGGGCGAGCGTGAGGACGTGGCGATCGACGAGGTCGTCGCCAAGGTTGCCGAGCTTGTTAAGGCGGCCCGCCGTTAATCGACGTTTCTGCTATTAGATGTAATTGCGGGGCTGCTCCGTATCTCTCTTAGGATGAGATGCGGAGCAGTCTATTTTGTTGCGTGAATAAACTCGATGGGTAAAGAAAAACCCCACAGCCCATATGAGCTGCGGGGTTTTCTTGTGCCTCCGATGCGAAATAAATCGCTCAGATATTACTGATAATCGACGACATCGATCCAGTTCTTCAGGAACTCATCGTTCACGTTGCGCTTACGAGCGAGCTCGGAAGCGGCGACGATGCTCGTCCACTGACGCACGACCTGCATGGGCATGTCGGCGCGGTCGCAGTAGAGCTCCAGGTAGGCCTCAGCCTGGTCCTTGCTGTTGAGGGCAAAGAGCAGGTAGGTGGTGGCAACGTCGGCGGCAGGGGAGCCCTGGGTGGCGTGTGCCCAGTCGCACACATAGAGCTGGCCGTCGTCGCCGACGATGACGTTGGAGGGGTTGAAGTCGCCGTGGCAGACCTTGAACTCCTTGGTCATGCCGTCCAGACGCTCCTGAAGGTTGTAGCGCGTGGTGGCATTGAGCTGATCAAGGCTGTCGATCATGCGGGCGAACTTGTCGCGCTGACGGTTGAGCAGCGGGGAGGTGTAGCCGTGGATCTCGATCTGGAGGTCGACGAACATCTCCAGATACTCACCAAAGCGCTGGGGCTCGGCAGTCATCTTCTCGGCAAGGGTGGTGCCCGGAACCTTCTCGGTCACGAGCGCCCAGCCGTTGGCGTTCTCGAGCTGGGAAACCTCGAGAGCCTTGGGGCTGCGGATGCCGCACTCATTGATGCGGGCAAGATTCAAAGCCTCGTTGAACACGTCGGAGACAGGCTTGGTCTCGTTAAAGACCTTGACGATCTTGTCGCCCAGGTCGTAAACGACCTTGTTGCCACGGCGGACGAGCTCGGTCTTGGAATCGGGTAGCAGCATGGTTGCATCCTTTCAACGATGCGATAGAAGCGACGGCGGGGGTGTGTGAAACACCCGTGCACCCCCGCCGTTAAAAACCGTGCTAAAACTAGCAGACGGCGTAGTCCTGAGGCTCGCGGCCGTAGTAGGCGTCCAGGTAGAGCTCCTTGATCTCGCTCATGAGCGGGTAGCGCGGGTTGGCGCCGGTGCACTGGTCGTTGAATGCCTGCTCGGTCATCTCGTCGAGGGTGTCGAGGAAGTACTGCTCGTCAACACCGTAGTCGGCGATGGTCTTCTTGACGCCGATGAAGTCCTTGAGCTCCTCGAGCTTCGTGATGAAGTTCTCGAAGACCTCCTTGTCGTCCTTGCCCTCGATGCCGCAGTACTTGGCCATCTCGGCGTAGTTGTGCAGCGCGTTGGGGTAAGGATACTGGGAGAACGTGCCCATCTTGACGGGAGCCTCGGCGGCGTTGTAGCGCATGACGCGGGTCAGGATGACGGCGTTTGCGAGGCCGTGGGGCAGGTGATGGAAAGCGCCGAGCTTGTGAGCCATGGAGTGGTTGAGGCCCAGGAAGGCGTTGGCGAAGGCCATACCGGCCATGCAGGAGGCGTTGTGCATCTCCTCGCGGGCATGCGGGTCCTTGGCGCCGTTCGTGAAGCTGGAGGGCAGGTTCTCGAAGACGAGCTTAGCAGCGCGCTCGGAGAGGCCCTTGGTGTAGTCGGAAGCCATGATGGAGACATAGGACTCGATGGCGTGGGTCATGACGTCGATGCCGGAGGCAGCGGTCAGGCCGCGCGGGGCGGTCATGCAGTTGTCGGCGTCGACGATAGCCATGTTGGGGAGCAGCGCGTAGTCGGCGAGCGGCCACTTGATGCCGGTCTCCTTGTCGGTGATGATGGCGAACGGCGTGCACTCGGAGCCGGTACCCGAAGAGGTCGGGACGGCGACGAAGTAGGCCTTCTTGCCCATCTCGGGGAAAGTGAAGATACGCTTGCGGATGTCCATGAAGTCCATGGCCATGTCCTCAAACTTGCACTCGGGGTGCTCGTACATCATCCACATGATCTTGCCGGCGTCCATAGCGGAGCCACCGCCGACGGCGATGATGACGTCCGGCTCAAAGAGAGCCATCTGCTTGGCGCCGCGACGTGCGCACTGCAGCGACGGATCGGGCTCGACGTCGTAGAAGCAGTCGTGGGCGATGCCCATCTCGTCGAGCTTGGCCTCGATGGCGCGGGTGTTGCCATTCTTGAAGAGGAACTGGTCGGTGACGATGAAGGCGCGCTTCTTGCCCATGACGGTACCGAGCTCGTCGAGGGCGACGGGCGTGGAACCCTTCTTGAAGTAGACCTTCTCGGGAGCGCGGAACCACAGCATGTTCTCACGGCGCTCGGCCACAGTCTTAACGTTGATCAAGTGCTTCACCCCAACGTTCTCGGAGACGGAGTTGCCGCCCCAGGAGCCGCAGCCCAGGGTCAGAGACGGCTTCATGCCAAAGTTGTACAGGTCACCGATGCCGCCGTGCGAGGACGGGGTGTTGATGACGATACGGCAGGCCTTCATGACGTGCTCGAACAGGCTGATCTTCTCGGTCTGGGCGGGGTGCACGTACAGAGAGGCGGTGTGGCCCGGGCCACCGGCGAGCACCAGGTGCTCGGCCTTGTCGACGGCCTCCTGGAAGTCCTTGGCGTGATACATGGCCAGGACCGGGGAGAGCTTCTCGTGGGAGAACTCTTCCTTGGCGGGGTCGGTGGAGGTGACCTCGGCGATCAGGATCTTGGTCTTGGCGGGAACCTCGATGCCGGCGAGCTCGGCGATCTTGGCGGCAGCCATGCCGGGGATGCGGTGGTCGAGAGCGCCGTTCTTGAACATGGCGGCACGCAGGGCCTCCATCTCGGCACCCTGCTTGACGAAGTAGCAGCCGCGCTTCTGGAACTCGGCCTTAACCTGGTCATAGATGGTGTCGATGACGGTCACGGACTGCTCGGAAGCGCAGATCATGCCGTTGTCGAAGGTCTTGGAGTGGATGATGGAGTTGACGGCGAGCAGCACGTCGGCGGTGTCGTCGATGACGACCGGGGTGTTACCAGCGCCAACGCCCAGGGCAGGCTTGCCCGAGGAGTAAGCGGCCTTGACCATGCCCGGGCCACCGGTGGCGAGGATGATGTCGACGTCGCGCATGACCATGTTGGTCAGCTCGATGGAGGGGACATCGACCCAGCCGATGATGCCCTCGGGCGCGCCGGCCTTGACGGCGGCGTCAAGCACGAGCTTGGCGGCGGCGATGGTGCACTTGGCGGCAGCCGGGTGCGGGGAGATGATGATGGCGTTGCGGGTCTTCAGGCTGATCAGCGTCTTGAAGATCGCGGTGGAGGTGGGGTTGGTCGTCGGGATGACGGCGCCCACGATGCCGATGGGCTCGGCGATCTTGGTGATGCCGTAGGCCTCGTCGCGCTCCAGAACGCCACAGGTCTTGGTGTTCTTGTAAGCGTTGTAGATGTACTCTGCGGCGTAGTGGTTCTTGATGACCTTGTCCTCAAGAACGCCGCGGCCGGTCTCCTCGATGGCCATCTTCGCCAACGGGATACGAGCCTTGTTGGCGGCCATGGCGGCCTCATAGAAGATCTTGTCGACCTGCTCCTGCGTGTACGTAGCAAAAAGCGCCTGGGCCTCTCGCATCTGAGCGAGCTTAGCCTCAAGCGCCTCTACGTTGTCCACAATTGCGGGAGTAGTGTTTTCCGGTGACTTTTTCACCATTTGTGTCTCCTTGCGATCGGAGATTTACCCTACAAGATGCATGATAGCAAGAAATAATTCGGCGAACGGTCAGATTCCCGTAAAAGACAAACTAAAACGCTTCAATATACTGAAGCGTTTTAACAAAACGATCCGCCTGCCGCATCGCCTCAATTATTGGGCGCAGGTCAAGCTACAAGGCATATCAGCTGGGTTAGGATCCCTTTGACATTCGCAAACACTCATTTAAATCCGTCCCCAATGAGTGCAAAAAGGCGCCCTCCGTAGGGGAGGACGCCTTTGGTAAGTTCTATGTGAACGCGAGGTCTTTGACCCGGAGAGTCCGAGGTACTTGTTGGTAAGACCTTATTTAGGAGCGCGCAACCTTGCCGGACTTGAGGCAGGTGGAGCAAACGTTCATCTTGCGACGGTGACCATCGACGACGACGTAGACGCGCTGGATGTTGGGGCGGAACTTACGGTTGGTGACGCGGTGAGAGTGGCTGATGGAGCGACCGGCAACGGGGTGCTTACCGCAAACTTCGCAAACTTTGGACATAACTGACCCTCCTTGGGCGACAAACGAACATGTCGCGTTAACAAACAAGCCTGAACTATAGCACAGAAGTCACTCCCTGTGCGCAATCTACACAGAGATATTCCTCTTTTGGCGATAGTGCCCACGCCACGGCCCTGGACGTAGATCCGATTTGCGTGCAGCAGGGGGGATTATGCCAGCTCGTGCGTGCGTTTTCAAGCTCGTCCCACAAATATATATAGGTTTATGGAGCATTGGGCTCCGTTTACGGATTGCTCTGTATTTATGCTCGCAATTAAGCTTGAGGTTGGCTACACTATCCCTTGACCATTAAAGGGGTACGAGATACCCACATGGAATTACATAGCTGTCAAAGAGCAGCCTTTCCTGTGGGTGTCTGGTCCGCTTTAAGCGGTCGGGCATCTATTTTTTTGACTGTGTCAGCAGTCAAGACATGTGAGGAAGGAGATCGATGGGCACGACTTCCCCCAAGGCGGTCATCATGGACGAGACCGCCGTCAATCGAGCGGTGACCCGCATTGCGCACGAGATTCTCGAGCGCAACGAGGGCTGTGAAGACCTCGCTCTGGTCGGCATCGTCACGCGCGGCGACCTTCTGGCAAAGAAGCTCGCCGAGGAGATCAAGGAGATCGAGGGCGTCGACGTTCCGCTCGGTAGCCTCGACATCAGCTTCTACCGCGATGACTACGCCACCAATTTCGCTCCCGCGATCCACGCCACCAACATTCCCTTCAGCGTCGACGGCAAGCGCGTCGTGCTGGTGGACGACATCCTGTATACGGGCCGTACTATTCGCGCCGCTCTGGACGCCGTTATGGACCTGGGCCGTCCGAGCCGCATTGAGCTGGCAGTCCTCGTTGACCGCGGCCACCGCGAGCTCCCCATCTCGCCGGATTTTGTCGGCAAGAACGTTCCCTCGTCGCATGAGGAGAACGTGCACCTATATATGAAGGAAGTAGACGGCCGCACCGCTGTCGAGATTAACGACGTCGCGCCGGGTTCCCACGTGGGCTCCGCGCCGCTGGGAGGTGAGTAGTACCGTGGCGTTCAACCATAAGCACCTGATCGACATTACCGAGTACTCTGAAGAGGACATCAAGCTCATCCTCGAGACCGCCAAGGCGTTCTCCGAGGTCAACGAGCGTGCGATCAAGAAGGTCCCCACGCTCAAGGGCAAGACCATCGTCAACATGTTCAACGAGCCCTCGACGCGCACCCGCAGCTCCTTCGAACTCGCCGAGAAGCGTCTTTCGGCCGACAGCCTCAACTTTGGCGGCTCCTCGACCTCCACGGTCAAGGGTGAGAGCCTCGTCGACACCGTCGAGACCCTCAACGCCTACAAGATCGACTGCATCGTCGTGCGCGATAAGCACGCCGGTGCTCCCTACATCGTCACGCAGAACTCGCCCGCGAGCGTTATCTGCGCCGGCGACGGCAAGCACAACCATCCCACGCAGGCCCTGCTCGACCTGTACACCATCTGGGAGCACAAGGGTGACTTCCACGGTCTGAAGGCCGCCGTCGTCGGCGATATCGCGCACTCCCGCGTCTGCGGCTCGCTGATCCCTGCCCTTAAGATTATGGGCTGCGAGACCTACGCCGTCGCCCCCGGCACGCTGCTGCCGCCGGCGCCCGAGGTTCTGGGCTGCGACCACGTGACGAGCGACCTCGATTCCGTCCTGCCCGAGCTGGACGTCGTCTATATGCTGCGCGTGCAGCAGGAGCGCCTCGAGGGTGCCCCGTTCCCGACCATTCGCGAGTACCACAAGCTCTTCGGTCTGACCAAGGACCGCGAGAAGCTCATGAAGCCCGACGCGATCATCTGTCACCCGGGCCCCATCAACCGCGGCGTCGAGTTCGACTCCTATATGGCCGACCACCCGCAACGCTCCGTCATCCTGGAGCAGGTCTACGCCGGTATCTGCGTGCGTATGGCTATCCTGTATCTGCTGCTTGGAGGTGCCGATAATGGCCTTGCTTCTTAAGAATGCCCACGTCGTCGACCCGTCCGTCGAGCTTGACGGTGTCGTTGACGTCCTGATTGACGGCGATAAGATCGCCGAGGTCGGCGAGAATCTCGCCGTCGAGGGAGCCGAGGTCCGCGACCTTTCCGGCAAGTACCTCGTCCCCGGCCTGGTGGATATGCACGTTCACCTTCGCGAGCCTGGCTACGAGGTCAAAGAGGACATCGAGAGCGGCACCCGCGCTGCTGCCAAGGGCGGCTTCACCGGTGTGTGCGCCATGCCCAACACCGACCCCGTTACCGATAACGGAACCGTCGTTGAGTTCGTCAAGTCCCGCGCTGCCGAGGTCGGCCACTGCCGCGTCTATCCTTCTGGTGCTATGACTCGCGGCCTTAAGGGCGAGGCTATGTCCGAGATGGGCGATATGGTCGCCCACGGCGCCGTCGCCTTCACCGATGACGGTCGCGGCGTGCAGGGTGCGGGCATGCTCCGTCGCTGCATGGACTACGGCAAGATGTTCGGCAAGGTCTTTATGAGCCACTGCCAGGACGAGGATCTGGTCGGCCACGGCCAGATCAACGAGGGCAAGGTCTCGACCCGTCTGGCCCTCGAGGGTTGGCCGGCCGCCGGCGAGGAGCTTCAGATTGCCCGCGACATCGAGATTGCCAAGCTGACCGGTGCCAAGCTGCACATCCAGCACATCTCCACCGCTCATGGCCTGGAGCTCGTGCGTGCCGGTAAGGCTGCCGGTGTCCAGGTGACCTGCGAGGCCACCCCGCACCACATGTTCCTGACCGAGAACGACCTGGACGAGACCTACAACACCTCGCTCAAGGTCAATCCGCCGCTGCGCACCGACGAGGATGCCGAGGCCATCCGTCAGGGTGTCATCGACGGTACCGTCGACGCTATCGTTACCGACCACGCTCCCCACACCCCGTGGGAGAAGGCCCGCGAGTTCGAGCTCGCGCCCTTTGGAATGATTGGCCTCGAGACTTCGCTGTCGCTCGTGCTCACTGAGCTGGTCAACACGGGCAAGATGAGCGTGAGCCGCATGGTCGAGCTCATGGCCATCAAGCCGCGTGAGATTCTGGGCCTCGATCAGGTTCAGGTCAAGGCGGGCTCTGTCGCCGACCTGACCGTGTTCGACCCCTCCGCAACCTGGACGGTTGGCGAGGACGGTTACGAGTCGCGCGCCGAGAACTCCGGTTTTGCCGGCCGCACGCTCACCGGTCGTGCCACCGATGTATTTGTCGGTGGCAAGCAGACGCTCGCCGACGGCTGCATCTGCTAGCATAGCCTTATCGCTTTTGTGCGCGGCGCCCTTGCGGTGCCGCGCTTTCTGTTCGTTTAGACCATGCAACCGCATGGGGGATTGGAGCGTCTATGCCCACACCTTCCACTGCACGCATGCACGACTTCGAGGTCGTCTCGAACCGGGAGATCGCCGACGGCATCTTCTCGCTCGTCATCTCGGCCCCCAAGCTTGCAAGTGCGCTCAAGCCCGGTCAGTTTGTGAACATCGCCGTCCCCGGCGATGCGTCTTCTCTGCTTCGTGTGCCCTTGAGTTTCTACCGCGCCGACGTCGAGGCCGGCACCGTCGAGCTGTGGTACGCCGTCGTGGGCGACGATACCCGCCGTTTGTCCCAGATGGGCCCTGGCTCCACCTCTAACCTGTTGGGCCCCGGTGGCCGTGGCTGGATGGTACCCGAGGGCACCAGGAAGGCACTGCTCGTCGCCGGTGGCATCGGCGTTCCGCCTGTGCTGTGTCTTGCCGGCATGCTTGCCGAGCAGGGTGTTGATGTGGACGTGTGCCTGGGCTTCGGCACCGCTTCCAAAGTCGTGGGTGTCGATGAGTTCCGTGCGCTGGGCGCCACGGTTAACGTGTGCACCGACGACGGTTCGCTCGGCACGCACGGTTTTTGCACCGATCCGGCAGCCGAGCTGCTTGGAGAGGGCGGCTACGACTACGTCGCCAGCTGCGGCCCCGCCGTCATGATGAAGAAGGTCGCCGCCGCTGCCGCCGAGGCCGGTGTGTACTGCGAGGTGTCGCTCGAGCGTATGATGAGCTGTGGCTTTGGCGCCTGCAACACCTGCAATGTCGAGACGGTCGACGGTATGAAGGGTGCTTGTATGTGCGGCCCCGTGTTCGATGCTTCCAAGGTGGTGGTCTTCTAGTGGGTACCGTGAACATGGCCGTCGATTTCGGCGGCGTCAAGATGCAGAACCCCATTAACACCGCAGCCGGTACCTTTGGCTACGGTTGGCAGTTCCAGAACTTCTTTGATGTTTCCCAGCTGGGTGCCATTACCACCAAGGGCTGTGCCGCCGAGCCCTGGCCCGGCAATCCCGCGCCCCGCATGGCCGAGATTCCCGGCGGTATGATCAACTCCGTGGGTCTTCAGAACCCCGGCGTGGCCGCCTTTGCCCGCGAGTCCGGTCCGTGGCTCGAACAGCTGTCCAAGGACGGCTGCCAGGTCATCTGTCAGGTTGCCGGTCACTCCGTTGACGAGTTTGTCCGCGCACTCGAGATGTATGTCGAGCTGTGCCCCTGGGCTGCCGGCTACGAGATCAACGTGAGCTGCCCTAATATCGCCGCCGGCGGTGCCGCCATGGGCTCCACGCCCGAGGGCGCCTCTTCCGTTATGGCTGCTTGCCGCAAGGTGACCGATAAGCCGCTGTTCGTGAAGATGGCGCCGGTCAACGTCGCCGAGATCGCCAAGGCCCTCGAGGCTGCCGGCGCCGACGGCCTTTCGGTCATCAACTCCATCCAGGGCATGGCCATCGACGTCCATACCCGCAAGTCCCGCGTGGCCAAGCCCAAGGGCGGCCTTTCGGGCCCGCTGTGCCACCACATCGCCGTGCGCATGGTCTGGGAGGTTGCCCAGGCCGTCGATATCCCCATCAACGGTGTCGGCGGTGTCATGACTGGCGAGGATGCGGCTGAGTTTATCCTGGCCGGCGCCACCTGCGTGTCGGTCGGCATGGCCAACTTCGTCGATCCGTGCGCTTCGCTTAAGATCGCGCATGAGCTCGAGGCCTGGGCCGAGTCCCAGGGCGTAAAGGACATCAACGAGCTGGTGGGTGCTTTCGAATGCTAGAGAATGATGCCCGCGACCGTGTTATCGTCGCCCTCGACTGCGACCGTGAGCGCGCGCTCGAGCTCGCCCACGAGCTTTCGGGCCATGCCGCCTGGCTCAAGGTCGGCATGACGCTCTATTACGCTGAGGGTCCCCAGATCGTCAAGACCTTTAAGGACCTTGGCTTTAAGGTCTTCCTCGACCTTAAGTTCTATGACATTCCGCATCAGGTGCGCGGCGCTGCCCGCTCGGCCTCGCTTGCCGGTGCCGACCTGCTTTCGGTCCACGGCCTGGGCTCGGGTGCTATGCTCGCTGCCTGCCGCGAGGGTGCCGAGGAGGCGCGTGAGGACCGCGCCAAACTCGTCGCCATCACCGTGCTCACGAGCATGAATCAGGATGCCTTGAGCGAGATCGGCGTCGAGTCGCCCGTGGCCGAGGAGGCCGCCCGCTTGGCAAAGCTTGCTCAGGCCAACGGCATCGATGGCATCGTGTGCTCACCGATGGAGGCTCACGACATGCGTGAGCTGCTGGGCCCCGATGCGCTGATTGTGACCCCGGGCGTGCGTCCGGTTGGTGCTGCGCTGGGTGACCAGTCCCGCGTGGCGACGCCTTCCCAGGCTATCGAGCGTGGCGCAAGCCACATTGTGGTGGGCCGTCCCATCACCGGTGCCGACGATCCGGTTGCCGCCTTTGACGCCATCGTCGCCGAGCTGGTCGATAACGTCGCGTAAAAGATTCCCCTAAGTCACCACTTTTGGGTCTCATTAGCACAAAATAGCCCCTGTGCCTGCGTAAACTTTCCCATCCTTTGTGTGGAATCGCAGGTCAGGGGCTTAACTTTGGGCGCAGTATATTGCACTTTTTGCGGGTATCGTCTAACCTATGGAGCCGCGATTAGGCATTTTGTACGTTCTACGTGCTAAAATGCCAATTATTGAATCAGATATAACCCAACTATTTGGAGGTACGAATGGCACTCCCTCAGCTTACCGACGAGCAGCGCAAGCAGGCTCTTGAGAAGGCTGCTGCCGCACGTCACGCCCGCGCTGAGCTTCGCGAGCAGATCAAGAAGGGCGAGAAGTCCCTCGAGTCCGTGCTCAACTCCGATGACCCCATCGCTTCCCGCATGAAGGTTTCCACCCTCATCGAGTCTCTCCCCGGTTATGGCAAGGCCAAGGCCGCCAAGATCATGGAGGAGCTCGGTATCTCCGCTACCCGTCGCGTCCAGGGCCTCGGTGTCCGTCAGCGCGAGCAGCTCCTCGAGCAGCTGACCAAATAAGTGAGCGCTCAGGATTCCAAGCTCTTTGTGATTTCTGGACCGTCAGGCGCAGGCAAGGGTACGCTCGTCACTCGTGTGCGCGAGCGCCGCTCGAACCTGGGTCTGACGGTTTCGGCTACCACGCGAGCACCACGCAAAGGTGAGGTCGACGGCGTCAACTACTTTTTTCTGACGCGCGAGGAGTTCGACCGCCGCGTGGCAAACGGTGAGTTTGTTGAGTGGGCCGAGGTCCACGGTAACTGCTACGGCACGTTGGTGAGCGAGGTCACATCCAAGCTCGCCTCGGGCTCGTCTCTGATTTTGGAGATCGATGTCCAGGGCGCCCTGCAGGTGAAGGAGCGTTTCCCCGAGGCCGTGCTGATCTTTATCAAGCCGCCTTCGCTTGAGGTGCTCCGCGAGCGTCTAGTCGGTCGCGGTACCGAGACGCCCGAGACGATTGAGCTGCGTATGGCAAACGCCGCCGATGAGCTTGCCCTTGCCGACCGCTACGACGACGTCGTGGTGAATGACGATCTCGACCGCGCGACCGATGAGCTCGTTCGCGTTCTCGATATGCATGAAAGGATCTGAGGTCCGTGTCCGTTGTAAAGCCTTGCATTGACGATCTTCTGGAGAAGACCGATCACAACCGCTTCCTGCTCGCTTCGCTTGCCTCCAAGCGCGCCTGCGATATCAATAGCATGCTGCGTGGCCAGCACAACCGCGTGCTTGCCGTCCAGGATGTCGATGACATCACCATCGGGCTTTCCGGTGCCGATACCATCTCGATGGCTATGGACGAGATTGTCGACGGCGACATCTCTTACGACGAGGCCCGTTACGAGAAGGCGCTCGGCCACAAGGTTGCTGAAGCCTAAATGGCGGCTCGTGTCTGCCTAGTCCACTATCACGAGGTTGGGCTGAAGGGCAAGAACCGCGCACATTTTGAGCATATCCTCATGGATAACATCAAGGCGGCCTTGGCCGCCTTTTCCGTGAACGCCGTGTCTCGAATTTCCGGTTATATCCTCGTGACCTTTAACGAGCATCAGGCCGACGAGGCGGCGCGTGTCATTCGCACCGTTCCCGGCGTTGCCCGTGTGTCTTTGGCGTATCACACCAACCGCGACCCGCAGGAGTACTGCGCCGCCGCCGTAAAGGCGCTGCGCGAGTTTGGTTCCTTCGATTCGTTTAAGGTGCACGCCAAGCGCTCCAATACCGACTATGAGCTCACCTCGATCGATATCAATCGTCAGGTGGGCGAGGTACTGTGTGAGGCCTTCCCCGATAAAAAGGTTCAAATGCACGACCCCGATGCGATGGTGCACGTACTGGTGGTCCAGGGTAGCGTTTATGTGTACGCGCGCTCCGAGCGCGGCGTGGGCGGTCTGCCGGTGGGTTCTGCCGGCAAGGTCGTGACGCTGCTGTCGTCGGGTATCGATTCTCCGGTGGCGACCTGGATGCTCGCGCGTCGCGGCGCGGTGTGCGTGCCGGTGCATTTCTCCGGTCGTCCGCAGACGCCCGACACGAGTGAATACCTGGTGCAGGACATCATCCGTGCGCTTGAGCCGGGTGTCCAGATCGGCCGCCTGTACGTGGTGCCGTTTGGCGACTGCCAGCGTGAGATTTCGGTCACCTGTCCCAGCAACCTGCGCGTGATCATGTATCGCCGCATTATGTATTCGGTTGCTGAGCGCATTGCACACATCGAGGGTGCCAGGGCCATCGTTACGGGCGAATCGCTTGGGCAGGTTGCCTCCCAAACGCTTGAGAACATCATGGCCGTCAACGAGGCCGTGAAGATTCCCGTGTTCCGTCCGTTGATCGGTTCGGACAAGCAGGAGATCATCGCGCGTGCCGAGGAGATCGGTACGTTCGATATCTCGACTGAGGCCGCTCCCGACTGCTGCACGTTGTTTATGCCGCGCCGTCCCGAGACGCACGCTAAACTCGATGCCGTGCATGAGGCCTGGGAGTTGTTCGATCATGAGGAGATGATCGAGCGCCTGCTCAAGCAGACCGAGTACATCGACTTCGAGAGCAACACGTATAAGGCCCCTAAGACCTTAAAACGCAAACATTCGGAGCTTGCTCCGCGTGAGATTTACCAAGATCACGAGTAAATTTGTGTATAGACCGACGATGCGCCTGTATCGTCGGTCTTTTGGTATCTGGGCAAATGATGCCAAGATGTTCATTCGCTGACGTGTGTCTGAATAAATGGACATTTTTTCGCAAGGTTTAGGTCAGCTTTTGGTTTGACCGCGAAAACTGGTGTGGACGTGCGGAAGCTGCGGCGTTCGTTTCCTGACACGATGGTGTTGGGAGGTTTTGCTATGGCGCAGCGCGAACAACACGAACGAGTCAAAAAGATGGACCGCTGGGCGGGCAAACTGCTCGGTCATAAGGCAGTGGTGATGGCGATACTGGTCGTCATTGCGATGGCGAGTGGACTGGCAATGGCGAACTTTGGCGGCGGTGCCGGCGGTGTGTCGTTTGAGCGCACTGATGGTTCGGGCACGTTAGTGGAGCCGGGATCCGGCGATGCTTCGAGTGGAAAGACATCTGAAGGCTCTTCGCCTAAGGCGTCTGCCGCGGCAGAGGTCTATGTCGATGTTGATGGCGCCGTGGTGTCACCCGGTGTATATCGCCTCAAAGACGGGGCGCGGGTGGCTCAGGCGATTGATGCCGCCGGCGGGCTGGCGCCCGAAGCAGACGTTACGGGGCTTAATCGTGCATCCAAGGTCACTGATGGACAAAAAATTCACGTTTCAACGGTAGGGGAGCAGCAGGCGTCCATTGCGGAAGCCGGTGTTGATGGTGGGACTTCCGCATCATCAGGCGTCGGTGGCGCAACAGGCCTAGTAAACATTAATACGGCAAGCTCGGCAGAGCTGCAGACGCTCTCGGGAATCGGTCCCTCAATGGCACAGTCGATTATCGATGAGCGGACAAAGAACGGTGCTTTTGCTTCGGTTGACGATCTGATGCGCGTGTCGGGAATCGGCGAGAAGAAGCTTGCCAAAATCAAAGATTGCATCTGCGTATGAGTACGACCGAGCGAGAGCACGTGATGCCTCCGCGGCCCCTGATTCCGTGGACGATGGCCCTGTGTGCCGGCATGTGCGTGAGCTGCGCCTTGGTGCTCAGCATAGCCGCTGATGTGCTGCTGAGGGAGCGGGCGACGGCGGTCGGGCCGCTATGGGCCATTCCCGTTGCGGCGGCGGTTTTCGTTGTGCTGGCTCACTCTTGTGCGCGGCTTGCCCCTTTGAAGCGGTGGCTGTATGCCGCGTACGTCGGTCTCGTGGCGGGAGCGGTCGTCTCGGCGTGGTGGGCTGTGGGTGCGCTCAGCGCCTCGAAGGCGCTCGACGGTCGAGCGGCAAGCGGCCTCGAGTTTGTCGTGCAGGGTGATCCATCCATAAACGACGACGTGTATTCCTATATCTGCGAGGCACGCGCGGACGGTAAGAACTTGGCAACGGTTCGCCTATCGTGTGATCGTGAGCTCAAGGTCGGGGCGCACGTGCGTGTTATCGGTCGCGTTTCACGTTTTGAGGACGATGCATATGGACGATCGCGCGTGCTCCGAGGCGAGGTGCGCAAGGTTAAAGCCGTTCGAGTCGTGTCGGTCGATGAGGGCTCTCCGGTGCCGCTGCTTCGGCTGAGAAATGGGCTGCTTGCGTCCATCGCGCCTGCGACCGACCCGGCGCGTGCGCTCATAGCCGGTGTCGTCTGCGGTCGTTCGGCCGAGCTGCGCGCCCAGCCGGCGGGCGACTGGTTTTCGGTGACGGGAACGGCGCATCTTATCGCCGTCTCGGGCAGCCATTTGGCTATCGTGGGGTTTGTAATCGAGGGTGTATTGCAAAAGACTCGGTGCTCACGTGGTCTTCAGCGGGCGATATTGGCGATAACGCTTGTGGGCTATGCTGCCTTTACGGGCGCGTCTCCCTCGGCCGTGCGTGCGTGCTGCATGGTGTTCGTGACGCTTGTCGTAAACAGCGTGGGGCGTCGTCGGCATGGCCTTTCGGCACTCTTCGTAACCATGTCCATCTTTGTGCTACTGCGGCCGACGGTGCTGTTCGAGATGGGCTTTCAACTCTCGTGTGCCAGCGTCTTAGCCATTCTGTGCTTTTGTCCCTATGCGACCTACGCTTTGGGTGAGCTAGGTGTGCCATCAGGCGTTGCCAGCGTGCTTTCCGTCACGCTGTGCTCACAACTGGCGACACTTCCCATTACCATTCCTGCCTTCGGTACATTCTCGCTCATTGCTCCGTTGGCAAATGCGGTCCTCGGTCCGGTGGTGAGCGTACTGCTCGCTGTGTCGATCGTGCTGGTTCCCTTTTCGTTCGTGGCACCGTTGCGGACTTGGGCGCTCGTTGTGCCCATGATTGCCGCCCGTTGCGCGCTGTTCTTCGAGCAACTGTTTGCCGCCGTGCCGGGTGCATACGTGAGCGTGCCGCCCGATAGCATGTGGATTTACCTAGTGCCGTGTTTTCTGGCGGTTCTGCTGGTCTGGTGGCCGCGTCCCCGTGCACGTCCTATGGCGGTGGGGCTTACATGCCTGATGCTCTTGGCTGCGATTCCGTACGTCTATTGGGATCGATTCGCTCCGCCTTCGGTGACGGTGCTCGATGTGGGCCAGGCCGATGCGATTCTTATCCGCCAGGGCGGCGCAGTTGCACTTGTCGACTGCGGACTCGACGAGCGCGTGGTGGCGGCGTTGGTTCGCAATAACGTGCACCATATCGACGCCGTCTTTGTGACGCATTGGGATGAGGACCACTGGGGTGGTCTGCCTGCCGTGCTCGAACAGTTTTCGGTCGGAACGATTGCCGTGGCCGCGGATGCGCTGGAGGATGCTCCTGCCGAGGTATTGAACCGACCTGGCGTGGAGTATCGGCAGGTGCGCCGTGGGGATATGGTCGACATCGGCTCATTTTGCGCCCGCGTGATGTGGCCATTCGAGTCCGTGGATGGCGAGGGAAATGAGGACTCGCTTGTCCTTCTGCTCTCTTATGTTCAGGAAGGCAAGGGCCTGCGCATACTCCTCACCGGTGATGCCGAGCTCGACCAAGAACGGGAATTCGTGCAGGAGGTGGGGGATATCGATGTCCTTAAACTTGGGCATCACGGCTCCAAGGTTTCAGTCGATGGTGAGTTGCTGGACATCCTGAAGCCCGAGCTTTCTCTCGCATGCGCCGGTGAGGGGAATCGATACGGCCATCCGTCCGATGCCTGCATCGATGCCGTTAAGGAAGCGGGTGGTGTGTTCGCGTGTACCATCGAACACGGCGACATTACCGTCACACCGACTGCGAATGGCTTTGCGATGCGATGCCAGCGACCGTGACGACGTCGTTGGCGTGTGGTGGGCCCCTGGGCTAGAATGGCACGGAACGAATACGAAGGCCTGCGGGAGGGGAGCGCAATGTACGAAACCGGTTTGCTGCCGGCATATCTGATCGTCGGTACCGACGGAGTTAAGCGCGACCACGCCGTCTCGCGTATGAAAGCGCGTCTGGAAAAATCGGGTATGGTCGAGTTCAACCTCGACGAGCGAGACATGACCAAGGACCCCGATATCGAGTCCATTATCGGATCGCTCAACACCTTTCCGATGGGCAGTGAGTTTCGTCTGGTAATCCTCGATGGCTGCTCAAAGCTCGCTAAGGCGGTCTCGGAGCCGCTCGTTGGGTATCTGGCGAGTCCCAGCCCCACAACGGTCTGCCTCATCATCGCCGACTCACTTGCCAAGAATACGCGCCTGTATAAGGCAATCGCCAAGATCGACAAGAAGGCTATCGTCGATTGCTCGGGTACCAAGCGCTGGGAACTGCCGCGCCGTGTTCAGCAGATGGCGACGCAGCGCGGTAAGTCGATTTCGACGGCGGCCGCCGAGGAGCTCGTCTCGCGTTCGGGCGAAAACACGCGCATGCTCGATAACGACTTGGCTAAGCTTGCCCAGATGGTCGAGTCGCCTCAGATTGAACTTGCCGATGTTGAGCGCTGGATTGTTCGTACGGCCGAGGTTCAACCCTGGGACTTCCTCAACGCCGTCTCGGCTCGCGATATGCGGCGTTCGCTCGAGCTCTTTAAGCTCCTGCCCTCCAAGAGCTACGTGTGGACTTACACATTGCTGTGCGGTCGCATTCGCGAGCTTATCGTCGCCAAGGCGCTCGACGCGCGTGGGCAGGGTCGCGAGCTGGCCGCAACGCTCAAGCTCCAGTCCTGGCAGGTCAAGAATCACCTGACCTGGGCGCGTCGTTTTTCGATGACCGAGCTCGTCGCAGCGCTCGAGGGTGCCGTTGATGTGGAGCTCGCGCTCAAGGGTTCGGCCGATTCTCAGACGGCGCTTTTGCTCTGGATTACGAACATCTTGAGAAAATCGTGATGATACCTGCCTATTTGACAAATTCGTTCTATCCCTTTGAGAGGGAGCGTGCTATAGTAGGCGCTTGCATGACCTCACCGTGTCTCAGAGGTGTCATACATTTTTTGCAAGGAACTCGAAAGGAACTCCAGAAGTGGCAAACATCAAGTCTCAGAAGAAGCGTATCCGCACCAATGAGGCAGCTCGCATGCGTAACAAGGCTGTCAAGTCCGAGCTCAAGACGCTGACCAAGCACGTCCAGTCCGCCGTCGCCGAGGGCGACGCCGAGAAGGCCCAGGCTGCCCTCAAGACCGTCACCAAGCGTCTCGACATGGCTGCCGCCAAGCATGTTATCCACAAGAACCAGGCTTCCAACCGCAAGTCCGGTCTTGCCAAGCTCGTGAACAGCATCAACGCCTAAGTTGTAAATTTCACACCACACAGATTACGCGCATAAATGGAGCCTGTTTTATGGAACAGGCTCCATTTTTTGTACCGCTCGGGTAAGATAGTCCGCATGAATACTTCAATTGACATTTCCCACATCCGCAACTTCTCGATCGTTGCGCACATCGACCATGGCAAGTCCACGATCAGTGACCGCATCCTCGAGCTCACCCATGCCGTCGACGAACGCGACATGGAGTCGCAGCTGCTCGACACCATGGATATCGAGCGCGAGCGCGGCATTACGATCAAGTCCAATGCCGTCCGCGTTTCCTATGACGCCGACGATGGTGAGACGTATCAGTTCAATCTGATCGATACGCCGGGCCACGTTGACTTTACCTATGAGGTCTCGCGCTCGCTGGCAGCCTGTGAGGGCGCGGTACTCGTTGTCGACGCCACGCAGGGCGTCGAGGCGCAGACCGTTTCCAACGCGACGCTCGCCATGAACGCCAATCTGGACATTGTGCCGGCCATCAACAAGATCGACCTGCCCTCGGCCCATCCCGATGAGGTTAAGACCGAGATCGAGGATGACCTGGCGATCCCTGCCGATGATGCTGTGTGCGTCTCGGGCAAGACCGGCGAGGGCATTCACGATCTGCTGGAGTCCATTGTCTTTTTGATTTCGCCGCCTAAGGGCGATGCAAACGCTCCGCTCAAAGCGCTCATTTTGGATTCGTACTTTGACGAGTATCGCGGTGTGGTGGCTACGGTGCGCGTCTTCGATGGTTCCATCAAAAAGGGCGATACCCTGCTTATGATGCAAGCCAAGGGCGACTTTTTGGTCGACGGCGTGGGCGTCAAGCGTCCTGCCGAGACCCCGGTCGACGCGCTGACGGTCGGCGAGGTCGGATATGTGGTCACGGGTTTGAAGGATCCCGAGGCCGTTCGCGTGGGCGATACCCTTACGTGGGCGTCGAACCCCTGCCCCGAGCCGCTTCCCGGTTATCGCGAGGCCAAGCCCATGGTCTATACGGGCCTGTTCCCGATCGACAACAAGGACTACGAGAACCTGCGTGACGCGCTCGATAAACTGCACGTCAACGACCCGTCGTTGGTGTGGGAGCCCGAGACCTCGGTGGCGCTCGGCTTTGGCTTCCGCGTGGGCTTCCTGGGCCTGCTGCACATGGAAGTTGTCAAGGAACGCCTGGAGCGCGAGTTCAACCTGGACCTCATTGCCACGAGTCCCTCGGTTGACTATCACGTCTACAAGACCGACGGCGAAATGATCGATGTCCGCAGTCCGCAGGACCTTCCCGAGGCCACACGCATCGATCGTATCGAGGAACCCTACCTCAAGGCAAAGATCATCTGCCCGCCTGAGTACACGGGTGCCGTCATGCAGCTCGCCATCGAGCACCGCGGCGTCACAACCGACATGATCCACCTGACGAGCAAATCGGTCGAGATGCGCTTCGATATGCCGCTCGCCGAGCTCATCTTGGACTTCTTCGATCAGCTCAAGAGCCGCACCAAGGGCTATGCCTCGCTCGACTACGAGTTCAACGAGTACCGTCCCTCCGAGCTCGTGAAGCTCGATATTTTGCTTTCGGGCGACGAGGTGGACGCGCTTTCGTTTATCGTCCATAAGGACAAGGCATATGGCCTGGCCCGTGGCCTGTGCGACAAGCTCAAGGAGATCATCCCGCGTCAGCTGTTCGAGGTGCCCATCCAGGGTGCTATCGGCAACAAGATCATCGCCCGTTCCACCGTCAAGGCGCGTCGCAAGGACGTTCTTGCTAAGTGCTACGGCGGCGATATCTCGCGTAAGCGCAAGCTGCTCGAGAAGCAGAAAGAGGGCAAGAAGCGTATGAAGGCCATCGGATCGGTCGAGGTCCCGCAGGAGGCGTTTATGGCGATCCTTAAGGTGGACGAGTAGGTCCATGGCGCTTTCTGAATACAGCAAGCGGCTGCTGGGTGCCTATGCCGAGCAGCCGTTCCTTATGGCTCCCATGGCGGGCGTGACTGACCCCGCCTATCGCATCATGTGTCGCCGCCGCGGTGCCAACCTTGCCTACAGCGAGATGGTGAGCGTGGCGGGTCTTGCCTATGCCAGCAACAAGACCTGGCGCCTGGTGCTACCGGCCGACGAGGAGCAGCAGATTTGCGTGCAGCTCTTTGGCTCCAAGCCCGAGCAGTTTGCGAGCGCCGTCGCCGCCGTCGAGGAGCGCGTTGGCGATCGCCTGTCGCTCATCGATATCAATATGGCATGCCCCGCCCGCAAGGTTGTCACCAAGGGCGAGGGTTCGGCGCTCATGCGCACGCCCGACCTGGCGGAGAAGATCGTCGAGGCCACGGTGGGCGCAGCGCACGTGCCCGTGACCGTCAAGATTCGCAAGGGCTTTTATGCCGAGGACCGCAATGCCGCGACTTTTGCCCAGATGCTTGAGAGTGCAGGGGCTGCCGCAGTCGCCGTGCATGGTCGTTGCGCCACGCAGCTCTACACGGGCCAGGCCGATTGGTCGGTCGTCGATGAGGTTGCCGACGCTGTCGAGATTCCCGTGATTGGTTCGGGCGATGTGTTCTCGGCCGAGGACGCTGCTGAGCATCTGCACGGCTCGGGTGCCAGCGCGGTGTTTATCGCGCGCGGCATCTACGGCAATCCGTGGGTGTTCGGCGATGCCCGAGCCCTTGCACTCGATGGCACGCCGGTTCCTTCTCGCTCCTCGGTCGAGCGCCTGGAGGCTCTGCGCGAGCACCTGACGTTGACGCACGAGCTTCTGCCGCTCATGTCGCGTGCTCGCACGTACGCAAGCTGGTACTTAAAGGGCATGCCCCATGCCGCCGCCTGGCGCGCTCAGGTGGTGCGTTGCTCTACGTACGAGGAGTTTATGGCGCTGGTCGATGATATCGAGCGCGACGTGGTGGCCTGCGAGGCCGCGCTTGCCGCCGGCGAGTCGGTGCCTGCTCATCCGCTGGAGGCCTAACGGTGGCCGTTACCGCGCTGTACGTGCACGTGCCGTTTTGCGCTCAAAAGTGCCGGTACTGCGACTTTGACTCGCGCAGCTTTGCTGCGTGTGATTTGGATGCCGCGCTTGATTCCTATTTTGAGCAGTTGTATGCGCGCCTCGATTCCTTTGGCGACGCCGGGGCGCTTGCGCAGGTCCGCACGGTCTATACTGGCGGCGGCACGCCATCGCTGGCAGGGGAGCGCCTGGTGGAACTTGCCCGGCGTATCTCCATGTGGTGCAAACCCGTTGAATTTACTTGCGAAGCCAATCCTGAGTCCCTGACCGCTGAGCTCGCCTCAGCGCTTGCCGAGGCGGGTGTCACGCGCATCTCTCTGGGCGTGCAAACCCTCGACAATACCGAGCTGGCTGCTATTGGCCGCATTCACGATGCCAATCGGGCACTTGCGGCTATCGCGACGGTGAAGGACGCTGGCCTCGATGTGTCGTGCGACCTGATGTGCGGGCTTCCCGGACAGACTATGGCGAGCTGGCAGCACACGCTCGATGGCGTGCTTGAGGCGGCCCCGCACCATGTGTCGGTCTATCCGCTCACGCTCGAGGAGGGCACGCCGCTTTACCGCATGGTGTGCCGTGACGAGTCGCTCGAGCCCGACGAGGATTTTCAGGCTTCGTGCATGGACGCGGCGCGTGAGCGCCTGGGTGCGGCCGGCTATCATCCGTATGAGGTGGCAAGCTACGCGCTCGATGGCCATGAGTGCGCCCATAACATTGCCTACTGGACCGGACGGGGCTACCTGGGCCTGGGTCGTTCTGCCGCGGGCATGCTCGACGACGAGGATTTCGACCGTCTTGCAGGTTTGTTCCCCGGCGTGTCTTCTCGAGGCGATGCGTACCGCGTGCGTCTGGTGCAACGTGACGATGACGCGACGGCGTTCGAGGCCGAATATCTGTCGCAGCGTGAGGCTGTCGCCGAAGACTTGATGCTCGCTTGTCGCATGACGCGCGGTGTTGCGTCCGACCTGTTGGCTCGTGCAGCTTGCGTCATCCCAACGGGCGAGCTGACAGCTGCCTGCGATCGCGCGCTCGAATTGGGTCTTGCCACTTGGGTGCCCGAGACGCTCTGGGGTCATGAGGGACCCTTCACTACGGCAGATGTCGTCGCGGGCCATGTTCGAGCTCGTCTGGCGCCGACCCATCTGGGCTGGCTCGATGGAAATGTTCTGTTCGAGCTGTTTTGGGATCTAGCTTAGGCCGCTCGGGTAGAATTACCGGAATATATACGCTGCTGTGAGCAGGAGGTTGCCGCGCATGGCGACGATGAACGAAAAAGATTACTACGAGATTCTGGGTGTCTCCAAGGACGCCACCTCGCGTGATATTCAAAAGGCCTTCCAGCAAAAGGCCCGTAAGCTCCATCCGGACGTCAATAAAGAGCCGGATGCCGAGGAAAAGTTTAAAGAGGTTTCCGAGGCCTACGCCGTGCTTTCGGATGAGCAAAAACGTGCGCGCTACGACGCCATGCGTTCTGGCAATCCCTTTGCCGGTGCTCCTACGGCTTCGCCCTATGGTGGCGGCTACGCCGGCAGCACGGGCTATGGCAATCCTTTTGAGGGCGGCTTTCCCTTTGGTGGCGCCTGGGGCCAGCAGCGTCGCGGCCAGGCTGCCTACAATCCCGAGAACGGCGCCAACGTGGTCGTCGATATCAAACTCGACGCCAAGGAGGCCAAGGGCGGTGCCCGCAAGACCGTCCGCTACACGCGCTTCGATACCTGTAGCAACTGCGGCGGCTCGGGCTCTGTTTCGTCCGAGCATGCACATACCTGCCCGAGCTGCGGTGGCCGCGGCCACATCGACGTCGACCTGTCCTTCCTGTTTGGTGCGGGCACGTTCCAGTCGGTCTGCCCCGAGTGCGGCGGTTCCGGTAAGGTCGTGGCCGACCCCTGCCCCGATTGCGGTGGCAGCGGGCGAACCCGTGTGACCTCCGAGCAGACGATTGAGTTTCCTGCCGGCACGCACGATGGCGACGAGGTCCGCATTAGCGGCATGGGCCATGCTGGCACTAACGGTGCCGCGGGCGGCGACCTGGTCGGCCGCGCCCATGTTGAGGCCGAGCGCTTGGAAGGCAAAGCTCGTACTGGCTTTTACCTGATGGGCATTGTGGCGCCGTTTTTGGTGCTGTCGGCCATCTCGGGCGTGTTCTCGGCCTTTGCCGTGATGTGCTTTATTCCGTTTACCATGGGCCTGTTCATGGTGCTTTCGGACGGTGTGCTTCATCGCAGCCTGCTGTGGTGGAAGCGCGGTGCGATGCAGTTTGCCAACGGTTTTGCCAACGGCTTCATGTTCGCGCTCGTGTCGGTTTGGTTCGCGAGCTGCTCGCAACGGGCCATGCTTTCGCCGTATCAAATGCAATAACATCAAACCCTTTGTTTGCGGTCGGCCCAGCTTGGGTATAGGACGCACTGTGACAATAATGAAAGTCGGAAGGATTCGGTCGTGTCGGAAAATAGGGATTACTACGAGGTGCTTGGCGTCGACAGGGATGCCGACGCGCGGACGATTAAGCGTGCGTTTCTAAAGAAGGCCCGTACCGTACATCCGGATGTTTCGGACGATCCCGAGGCCGAGGCCAAGTTCAAGGAGCTCAACGAGGCCTATTCCGTTCTTTCCGATGAGCAGAAGCGTGCTAACTACGACCGTTACGGCACTGCCGACGTTCCTGGTGGTTCGGGCTATGTCGACATCAACGATATCTTTGGTGGCATGGGCATGGACGACCTGTTCTCGTCGTTCTTTGGCGGTGGCGCCGGTGGTGGCGCCCGCAGCCGTCGTGAGCGTCGTCGCGGACGTGACATGGCCATCTCCCTTTCGGTGACCCTTGAGGAGGCGGCGCTCGGTTGCAAAAAGACGATCAGCTATGATCGCCTTGCTCCCTGCGAGGACTGCAACGGTACCGGTAGGGCCGAGGGTGCACAGGAAAAGCAGTGCAGTCGCTGCCACGGTACGGGCTACGTCACGACGGTTCAGCGATCGTTTTTGGGCCAGGTTCAGTCTTCCTCGCCTTGCCCCGACTGCCATGGCGAGGGCACGGTTATCGACCATCCCTGCGAGACCTGCGACGGTCAGGGCCGCACGCCTTCGCACGAAAAGATCGACATCGATATTCCCGCCGGCGTTTCGACCGGTCGCCAGCTGCGTGTGAGCGGCTTTGGCGAGGCCGGCCTTCGCGGCGAGCCTTCGGGCGACCTGATTGTCAACGTGCGCGTTGCCGACCATGAGCGCTTTAAGCGCAACAGTGACGACCTGTACCTGGTGAGCGATATCTCGATTGCGCAGGCTGCGCTCGGCTGCGAGATCGAGGTCGAGGGCATTATGCCCGACGAGGTTGTTAAGGTGACGGTTCCCGCCGGCGCCCAGTTCGGCGACACCGTGAGCGTCAATAATTACGGCATGCCGCGCATTGGCGGTGGCGGTTCGCGCGGTCGTCTGATTGTGCAGCTGCGCGTGGTCGTTCCCACCAATCTTTCCAATAAGCAACGCGAGCTGCTCCGTGCTTTTGCCGACGAGATGGGCGATGACGTCGCTTCCGGTAAGAAGTCGGTGACCGACCGTATCAAGAGTGCCCTCGACGATATCCTCGATTAAGGAGCCCGCGTGCTCGCACCCCATATTTCCGTCGTCAACCTCGGCTGCCGTGTCAACCGGGTTGAGTCTGACCGTATCACTGCCGATCTTATGCGCCTGGGCTTTGCTATGGTGGAGCCCCAGGATGCCGATTTGATCGTCATTAACACCTGTGCCGTTACGGGCGAGGCCGAGGCCAAGACCCGTAAGGCCGTCCGTCATGCGCTGGCCCATCCAAATGAGCCCTATGTGGTCGTGACCGGATGCGTGGTCAATTTGCATCCCGAGGAGCTGTTGGAGCTTTCGGATCGCGTGATTGCCGAGCCGTCTAAGATCGATGTCGCCGAACGTGTCTGCGAGGTGCTGGGCGTTGAGTCCGATAGCGTTCCCGCCTGCAGCGATGGTGACGTGGTCGATGCGCTCGGTCGTTCGCGGCTGGGCGTGAAGATCCAGGATGGCTGCAACCACCGTTGCACCTATTGCATCGTGTGGAAGGCCCGCGGTCCCGAGCGTTCCGTGCCCGTCGAGTCCGTGCTTGAGCAAGTTCGCGAGGCCCAGGAGGCCGGCGTGCCCGAGGTGGTGCTGACCGGTGTGAACCTGGGTGCCTACGATGGCAAGAGCGCGACCGACGAGCATGTCGAAATCGATGAGCTGCTCGAGGCCATCATGGAGCGCACGACTATTGCGCATGTGCGCATTTCCTCGGTCGAACCCATGGATATCTCTGAGCGCCTGCTTAAGGTTGTGGCGCGCTATCCGCAGCGTATTGCCCCGTTTTTGCACCTGCCCGTACAGTCCGGCTGTACGGCGACGCTGCATCGCATGGGTCGTCCCTATAGTGCCGAGGCCTTTGAGGACACGGTGCGCATGATTCGCGCCATCCTGCCGCAGGCGTCTCTTTCGTGCGACGTCATCGTCGGTTTTCCTGGTGAGACGGACGAGGAGTTCGAGGAGTCGCTGGCGCTGTGCCGCCGCGTGGGGTTCTCGCGTATGCACGTGTTCCGCTACAGTAAGCGTCCCGGTACCCTTGCTGCCGACATGCCCGACCAGGTGCCGCCCGAGGTTATGGCCGAGCGCAGCCGCCGTATGCGAGACGCGGCGCAGGAGCTCGCTATTGCCGATGCTCGTCGTCGCGTGGGCACTGTCGAGCGTGCCGTGCTCGAGTATGGTGACAACCTGACGCTCGGTTCGTTCCATCATGCCCGTCTTGACGATACCTGTGGACTTACAGCCCCGTGCCTGCTCGATGTTGCTATCATCGGAGTCGATGATTCCGGCTTGGTCCATGCGCGCAGGGAGGTCCATGGAAGCCTCGAAGATTAGACTTACCGTTCCCGAGGGAATTGATCCCTCGTGCGTTTTGGGCGCCGGCGACGGCGTCCTTCGTGCACTCGAGAGCTTGGTTCGCGCCCATGTGGTCGCCCGTGGCGATAGCATCGCCGTGAGCGGTGACCCGGACGAGGTCGAACTCGTGGCTCGCTTTTTCGAACATGCTTTTCGCGAGGCGGCGGCCGGTCGTACCCTGTCTGCCGACGATGTCTCTCGCTGCCTGGCCGTCTTGCGCGATGGTGAGCACGAGGCTACGTCGCTTCGCGATGACGTGCTGCTTTCGTATCGCGGTCGCGTCATTCGCCCCAAGACGCTCGGGCAAAAGCGCTATGTGGATGCCATTCGCTCGCATACCATCACCTTTGGCTTGGGTCCTGCCGGTACCGGTAAGACCTATCTGGCCATGGCGCTCGCCGTTGCCGCGCTCAAGCGCCATGAGGTGGGCCGTTTGATCTTGACGCGTCCTGTTGTCGAGGCGGGGGAGAACCTGGGCTTTTTGCCTGGCACCCTCGAGGAAAAGATCGATCCGTACATGCGTCCGCTCTACGACGCCCTTTTTGACATGATGGATCGCGAGCGCACCGATGAGCTTATGGAGCGCGGCGTGATCGAGATCGCCCCGCTTGCCTATATGCGCGGTCGTACGCTGAGCGATGCTTTCGTGGTGCTCGACGAGGCGCAAAATACTACGCCCGAGCAGATGAAGATGTTCCTGACACGCCTTGGATTCAACTCCAAGTTCGTGATTACCGGCGACCTCAGCCAGCGCGACCTGGTGGGTCGTCGTGGTGGCTTGGCGGATGTTGAGAAGATTTTGGGCCGTGTCGACGATGTGGCGTTTGCACACCTGGAGCGCGCCGACGTGGTGCGCCATGCCCTAGTGGGTCGTATCGTTGAGGCATATGATGCTTATGATGACGTGCGCGAGCAGCGCTCGCGCGACCGAAAGGAGTCCCGTTGAGTGTATTGATCAGCAACGATGCCGAGCTCGATACGCTGCTCGACGCGCAGGAGGTGGAGCACATCTGCGAGGTTGTGCTTGCCGCCGAGGGCGTTGAACGTGAAGTCGAGATTTCCCTTTCGTATGTCGACGAGGACGAGATGCACGAGCTCAACCACGAGTGGCGTGGCATCGACCGCACCACCGATGTGCTCTCGTTTGAATGCGACTCGGCCTTTGACGAGGATATTCCCGCCGACGAGACGCTCGAGCTCGGCGATATCATCTTGGCCCCGCAGGTCATTGCCCGTCAGGCCCCCGGCTTTGGCAATAGCCCTGCCGACGAGTGCCGCCTGATGCTCGTACACGGCATGCTACACCTGCTGGGGTATGACCATATCGAGGACGACGAGGCCGAGGTCATGGAGGCCCGCGAGGACGCTATCCTGCGCGATCTGGCGCTCGAGCGCGGCGAGGACCCCAAACTCGTTCACGTCGGCCCCATCACCAATCATGCCCACGACTAGGAGCCGCTTATGATTCCCGGATCGAACAAGGACCATCCGTCCTTTTTAAAGTCGTTCTCCTACGCCATGGAGGGCTTCGTCACCGCCGTCAAGACCGAGCGCAACATTAAGGTTATGCTTGTAGCGGGCGTGTGCACCGTCATTGCCGGCTGCATCGTGGGGCTCGACATTGCCGAGTGGGCCACGATTATCATCTGCTGCGGCCTGGTGATTCACGGCGAGCTGTGCAATACCGCCATGGAGGCCATTGTCGATCTGGCGACCCAGGAGCTCCATCCGCTGGCAAAACGCGCCAAGGACATCGCCGCCGCCTCGGTATACGTACTTTCAATCACCGCCGCGATTGTGGGCTTGCTGGTATTTGCCCACGCGCTCGGCTTTATTTAGAAAGGGATTCCCATGTCCGACAATATGCAGCCTATCGATGAGATTTTGGACGACGAGTCCCCGGATGCTAAGGCGACCGAGGCCTATGAGGAAGTCGAGGAGTTCGACCCGTTTGAGGGCATGAGCGACGAGGAACTCGACGCCCTGTGCGACGAGGACGACAGCCTCGCGGGCTTTGGCGACGTTGAGCCCGGTTTCCGCAGTGGCTTCGTGGCCTTGGTCGGCCGCCCCAACGCCGGCAAGTCCACGCTGCTCAACGCCGCTTGCGGCCAGCGCATCGCCATTACGAGCCCTGTGGCGCAGACCACGCGAAAGCGCCTGCGCGCAGTCGTGAACACGCCGAGCAGCCAGATCGTCATCGTTGACACCCCGGGCCTTCATAAGCCCAAGGACGCACTGGGCAAGGAGCTCAACCGCGCCGCCCTGGGCGAGCTCGCCGACGTCGACGTCGTTGCCATGCTCGTCGACGCCACGAAGCCGGTGGGAACGGGCGACGAGTGGGTGGCCGCCCATGTCGACAAGGCCCACGCGCCCAAGGTCCTCGTGCTCACCAAGGCCGACATCGCCAAGCCCGACCAGATGCAGGCCCAGGTGG
>CABQHT010000002.1 GCA_902464035.1 uncultured Collinsella sp.
CACCGGCAAGCTCGCGCGAGGGGCTCTCGTCCTCGAGCTTGGGGTCGGTCAGGGGCACGCCCTGCGGCACCTGGTCGGAGGGCTCGTGATGGTCCGTGACCACCAAATCGATCCCCAGGCTCTCCAGATAGGAGACTTCTTCCTTGGCAGCAATACCGTTATCGACGGTCACGATCAGGTTGGGTTGGGCGAGCTCGTTGACGCGGTCGAGCGCTGCACGCGAAAGACCGTAGCCCTCGTCAAAGCGATGCGGGATAAACGGCGTGACGTTGGCGCCAAACGAACGTAGCGCCTCGGTCAACAGACAAGTCGACGTAATGCCGTCGACGTCAAAATCGCCAAAGACGGCGATGCGCTCGTGGCTGCGAATAGCACGCTCAACACGGTCGGCGACGACCGCCATGCCCGGAATAACGAGCGGATCCGCCCAGTCGCGATCGAGCGAAGGCGTCAAAAACAGCTGGCCTTCCTCGATGGATGTAATGCCGTGCGCAACCATAATGCGCGCCACTAGCCCGGGTATGCCCAGGCCAGCCGAAAGCTCCTTTTCGAGCTCGGGGTTTTGCCGAGCGACCGCCCAGCGATGCGTCGTCTTAAGCGATGACATAGGCGCCCACCCCCGATAGGGGCAGGTCGCCGCGATACCTCTCACGGTTCATAGCGATGAGTCCTCTGTGTATGCCCGCTTCGGCAGGCAGATCTGTTGAACGGATTAATTATACCGTGCGGCACGGACGTACAACGTCCAGCACGCCGCGGTTTCGATAAACGAGGGCGGTAATAGCCTCGAAATATTCGAGCGTTTCTGACGCACGGACGCATGCGAGCGTCTAGCATATCCATTCAAAACGAATTCACGAACAAAGGGAGTCACAAGAGCATATGAAGCAATGGGTTGGACTGGGCAAGTTTCTCGCGGGGCACATGCAGGTCATCGTTCCGATTTGCGTGGCGCTCGGCGTGCTCTTTCCCCAACAGATTGGCGTGCTCAAGCCCATCGTTCCCGCCCTGTTTGCCTTTATGACATTCCAAGGCGCGCTCAGCAACACCTTTCACCAGGTAACCGAGGTGTTCCGCCGTCCGTTGCACCTAGTCTTGGCGCTGCTCGTCTCGGCGGTGCTTATTCCCATCGCGGCGTATGCCATGGGGTCACTCTTCTTTGGCTCCAACCCCAACCTTGTCTGCGGCATCGTGCTCGAATACAGCGTGCCCGTGGCCGTCACCGCTTTTATGTGGATCAGCATGTTCGGCGGCAACGGCCCGCTCGCGCTCACCATCATCCTGACGTCCTCGGTCATCTCACCTGTGACGATTCCGCTTACGCTCAAGCTCCTGCTGGGCGCCACCGTCTCGATCGACGTGCCGAGCATGATGCAGAACATGGCCTTTATGATCGCCATCCCCGCTGTGCTCGGTATTGCCATCAATGAACTCACGCGCGGCTGGGGCCACGAGAAACTCTCTCCCGCGCTCTCGCCCGCCTGCAAGTTCATGATGATGGGCGTCATCGCCTCCAACTCCACCGCCATGAGCGAGTACGTGCTACACATGAATGCGGTGCGCCTAGAAGTCGCCCTCTTTATTTTGACCTTCGCCATCAGCGGCTTTGTCGTCGGCATTCTGGTCGCCCGCGCGTTGCACCTGCCGTATAGCGAGACGACCACCATGTGCTTTACCTGCGGCATGCGCAATATCTCTTCGGGCGCCGTCATCGCCACGCAGTATTTTCCCGGCGAGGTCGTGTTTCCCGTCATGTGCGGAACGCTGTTTCAGCAGGTGCTCGCCTCGGTTATCGGACATCTCTTTGAGCAACTGACCGGCGAGGAGCGCACAGCGCAGCGCAAGCGAGTCGAGGCCGGCCGCGACGCCATGGCGCGCTAGGCTGTCCGCATTACGCGGGTGTTAGTCTTGCTATACGAGCGTTTCCAGATGCGCACGCAGACGCTCAGCATCGATATCGAGCGTCGTCTCGGCATTGACTTGGGCCAAACGATAGCCGACAAAGTAGGGCGAAACCACCCAACGCGGCAGCGCCTTGGCAATGGTCCGACCGCCCAGGTGATAGAAGAACAAGTTGTACGACTCTGCGCGACCACCGTGGTGCTCGTTTAGGATATAGCGCAGAGCTACCTGGATCGCATCGGCAAAGAGATCCGCCTCGGCTTGGTCTCGTGCGTCATCGCTGGCGGCGATTCCCTGCGGGGCTGAAACGTTGATCTCAAAGAACCCCATGATCGGTTCGGCTGAGATATTGACCGAGATTCTCCCCTGTTGCCAGACATTGATGCCTTCGAAATTGGCGGAAGCCAGCGAAGCATAGCCGTCTTCCTGCTCCAAACCCACAATCTGCATGTGCGGATGGACCAGACTGCCGCCCGAAAGTGGGCCCTTGTTCTTGTACATGAGAACGCTGCGATACTGTCGGGAGTCAATCATCCGCTGCCAGCAATCCAGAGCAAACCGCATAACATGATGCAGCTCGTCCGGCGCATAGGTCACCAGGTCGGCGTCGTGGTCGGACGACTCAATCAATACGGTCTGGCGAGTGGCCCGCAAGGTCTTAAACTTATTCTCGAGCCAGATGCAGCCACCGTCGCGCCGGATGATATTGGCGAGTTCCTCGATATCGCAAAAGGGGCACGCGGTGCCGGGACGACGGTTGTCGTCGGGCTTACCGTTCGCCTGCTGAACGTCAAATACCAGCGCCACGGGTTATACCTCCAGCGGCACGATCTTGGTGCCATGGAGTTCGGAGACGCCCAGTGCCGCCGCCACGGTATCGCGATTGGCCGTGGAAATGCCGCCACCGGGAAGAATGGTCAGGCGGTCGCCCGCATACTCGACAAGACGCGACAGGTGCTCCAGGTTGTCCTCGATCGGCGTTCCGGCAGCACCACCATGCGTCAGGATGCGCGTGATGCCGCAGTCGGCGAGTGTGTCAATGGCGTCCAGCTGAGCCTCGGGCGAGAGCTGGTCAAACGCCATGTGGAAAGTGATGTCGATAGGATCGCGCTTGCACTCCTCGGTCGCGCAGCCCGTAGCCATCACGAGGGCGCCGAGGGTGAGCTCGTTGAGCGCCCAGCCGCCGGCACAGGGCTTGCAGCAGCCAAAGACCAGGCCGTCAACGCCGGCGCTCACGGCAAGACCCAAGTCCATCTCCATCATGCGCAGCTCGTCCTGGTTGTAGTGAAAGTCACCGCCACGCGGGCGAACCATGCACATCACTCGCGCGTCATGCTCGTGAGCATAGCTGACCGTAGTGCTGATAACGCCGGCCGAGGGCGTGGTACCACCGACGGCAAGGTTGTCGCACAACTCGATGCGCTTAGCACCGGCATCGATAGCCGCCGGCACACGCTCAAAGTTCTCGGCACAAAACTCGTACAGCATAGATAGCCCCCAGGAGACATTTCGATTTCCACACGGCATTGTCGCACGTTAAATAGCAACCCGCACGATGGAACAAAACCTTGACAAGGAGTGTCCCAAAGTGCCGGCACATAAGGAACGTCCCCAGGTGCCACCTTGAGCGATGGGTTCTCATTTAAGTACGTCCCCAATGAGTACCCGCAGGGGACAGACAGACCGGACTCCCTATACGACAACTGTTGACATCATATACTATGTGTCATATAGTAGGCGTTACACAGTATACTACGAAAGGAGGTGTGCGGATGGAGGCACAGATGAAGCGCGGCTTCCTCGAGGCCTGCGTGCTCGCGGCCGTCTCGGGCGAGGAATCCTACGGCTATCAGATCGTGAAGGACGTGCCCGCGAGTATGGGGCTCACGGAATCCACGCTCTATCCGTTGCTCAAGCGCCTGGAGAAGGCGGGCTGCATCACCGCGCGCTCCGCCGAGCACAACGGGCGGCTGCGGAGGTACTACCGCATCACGGACGCCGGGCGCGAGCGTATCGCCGAGTTCCTCGCCGAATGGCCATCCGTGCAGGAGATCTACCGTTACGTGGAGGGGGCGCACCATGACGCGCGATGAGTTCTTGAACCGGCTGGGCGAGCTTCTGGCCTGCCTGCCGGCAGATCAGGTAAAGGAAACGCAGGAGTTCTACGCGGAGGCCATCGCCGACCGTATGGAGGACGGCATGACGGAGGCCGAGGCTGTGGCCGCCATGGGCACGCCCGGTGAGGTCGCCGAGGCAACGCTCGACGAACTGCCCGCCGTGCCGCGCGCGATCGCGAGGACCAAGCGCAAGAGCACGGCACTTCTATGGGCGCTCGCCATCGTGGGCTCTCCGGTATGGATTCCGCTGCTGCTCGCGTTCGTCGCCGTTGCCGCTGCAGTCTACATCTGTATTTGGGTTCTTGCGCTCTGCGTGTGGATCGTGGCCGCGGCATTCGGGGGCGCGGGCCTGGTAGGGCTCCTGTTCGCCGTGGACGGCATCATTATCGGGCATGTTCCGTACGTTTTGGCCTCGATGGGAATGGGATTCGCTTCCATCGGTGTGGCGCTCCTCACGGGAGCCGGCGCCTGGACGGCGTCCAAGCAGATCGCGCGCCTCTCTGCCCTTTGGGCGAAGAAAGCCGTTTCGCCCTTCTGGAAAGATCGAGGCAATAAGAGCCGCATGGGCGCCGAAGCGGCGCCGCTCACGGCATAGGAAGGAGTGCAAACATGTCCAGCGTAAAAAGGATTTACCTTGCCGTAGCGGGTGGGCTTGTTGCCACGGGGCTCGTCCTGGCTGCTATCGGATTTGTGGCCTCCGGCTTTAACCTCGCTGTGCTCAACACGCAGATCGACCTGCGCGATGACACCATCATTCTGGGTGGTGTTGAAATAGACGACCCGACAGGGCTTCCACTCATCGAGCAGCTTGCCGAGGTCGGCGAGATCCATATTGGATCTGCAACGACTGGTTCGTCTTCTCCTCGCAAATGATCGAGCTCGTAGCAGCCGTCCCCCCTTCGGGCGCACCACGACGGGCATGAGCACGCCGCGCTCGGAGCCTTTTTGCGAGACCTTCCGTCACGCTCTTCCTGCGTGGTGAACCGGTCATCGACCGACGAGAGGCTGATGGGAATCTCTCGACTTCGGGCCAATCCCGCTCACCGATCTGGTCTTCCTTCGTGATGCGCACATAAGCGAGCAGACACCGCGCAGAGCTTCAGCGCGGCCGCACTTCCACGTCTATGACGGAGGTGCCCGGCGGCGTCTTGGCGATCCCCTTGTTTGCAGGCGTTAGCGCGTGGGGATTGCCCACTCGGGGGCCGAGGCCGCCGAGGACGGCGGCGAACCTCGCGGTGTCATTCGACATCGCGAGGTTCCCGGACCATGACCACCTGGCCTCGTACCGCGGCATAGCCCCAAGGGTGAGGAGCTTCGGCACGTCGATCAGGGCGCCCGCGCAGCGTCGACTGGTCCGCCGTTCGGTAGAACGGCGGAACCGCCTAGCCGCCCAAGTAAGCTTTACGCACGTTGTCGTCGTGCAGCAGCTCTTGGCCGGTGCCGGTCATGGTGATCTTGCCGGTCTCGAGCACGTAGCCGCGCGTGGCGATTGAAAGCGCCATCTGGGCGTTCTGCTCGACCAGAAGCACCGTGGTGCCGGCCTTGTGCAGGTCCTCGACAATCTGGAAGATCTGCTCAATCAGAATCGGCGCCAGACCCATGGAAGGCTCATCGAGCATGAGCAGCTTGGGGTTGCTCATAAGGGCGCGCCCCATAACGAGCATCTGCTGCTCGCCGCCCGAAAGGGTGCCGGCGACCTGGCGACGGCGCTCTTTAAGGCGCGGGAACTGCTCGTAGACGCGCTCAAGGCCCGGAGCCACCGTGGACTTGGGCTGCGTGTAGGCGCCCATCTCCAGGTTCTCCTCGACCGTCATCTGCAAAAAGGCGCGACGGCCCTCGGGCACCTGGGCCAGGCCCTTGCCCACCAGTTTATCGGCAGGCGTATGGGTAATGTCCTCGCCCATAAACTTGATGGAGCCGGTCTTGGAACGCAGCAGGCCCGAGACGGTTTTAAGCGTCGTGGACTTACCGGCGCCGTTCGCGCCGATCAGGGCCACGATCTCGCCCTCGTTGACGTTAAAGGAGATGTCCTTGATGGCGTGGATAGCGCCGTACCAGACGTTGATGTTGTAGACGGAAAGCATCGGCTCTGCCATTTAGTTCTCCCCCTTATCCTGCTTGCCCAGATATGCCTCAATTACGGCATCGTTGTTCTGAATCTCCTCGGCCGTGCCCTTGGCGATGACCTTACCAAAGTTGAGCACGCAGATGCCCTCGCAGATGTTCATGACGAGCGACATGTCGTGCTCGATAAGCATGATGGCGATGCCAAAGGTGTCGCGGATCTTGACGATGTTCTCCATGAGCTCCGCGGTCTCGGACGGGTTCATGCCGGCGGCAGGCTCGTCGAGCAGCAGCAGTTTGGGGTTGGTGGCAAGCGCGCGGACGATCTCCAGACGACGCTGGGCGCCGTAAGGCAGCGAGCCGGCCTGCTCGTTTGCCAGGTGCTCCATATCAAAGATGGACAGCAGCTCCATGGCGCGCTCGTGGGCGGCCTTCTCGTGCTTCCAGTACGTCGGCAGGCGCAGTACGCCCTCAAAGCCGGAGTAGCGCTCCTGGTTGTGCAGGCCGACCTTAACGTTGTCCTCCACCGTCATGGTGTTGAACAGGCGAATGTTCTGGAACGTACGGGCGATACCCATACGGTTGACCTGGTAGACGGACTTGCCCGAGGTGTCCTCGCCGTCGAGCAGGATAGTACCGTGCGTGGGCTGGTACACCTTGGTGAGCAGGTTGAAGACCGTGGTCTTACCGGCACCGTTGGGACCGATCAGACCGGCGATCTCGGTCTTACCGATGGTCAGGCTAAAGTCGTCGACTGCCTTAAGGCCGCCAAATTCAATGCCCAAGTGGATGCACTCGAGCGCCGGGCGCTGGCCCAGGTCGCGGTCGGGAACGATGGCGCCAGAAGGATACGGGACCATCTTGCCCTTGTTGAACTCAAACTTACTGGGCATCGGCTGCTACCTCCTTCTTGGAAGCAAAGCGGTCCTTAATGCGTGCGAAGAACGCCTTGAGCTGCGGGTTGTTGGTAAAGATCATGACCAGGATCAGCACGATGGCGTAGATGAGCATGCGGTAGTCCGAGAACTGACGGAGCAGCTCGGGAAGCACCGTGAGCAACGCCGCCGCGATGACGGAGCCGCGCATATTGCCCAGACCGCCCAGGACCACGAATACCAGGATGAGGATGGACGTGTTGAAGTCGAACTTGGTGGCGGAAAGCTGCGAGAAGTTACCGCCGAAGAGGGCTCCGGCAGCGCCGGCGAGAGCGGCGGAAACCACGAAGGCGATCATGCGGTACTCGGTGACGGAGATGCCCACGGACTCGGCAGCGATCTTGTTGTCGCGCACGGCCATAATGGCACGGCCGGTACGGCTGCGAACCAGGTTGAGCACGATCACGAGTGCGACCATGACCAGGACGGCACCGGCGAGGAAGGTCGAGTACGTCGACACGCCCGATGCGCCCTGGGCGCCCTTGATGATGGCGGTGCCGTCCTCGAGCAGGTGCAGGTCGTCGATCGTGGAGTTACCTGTAATGTTAAAGATCACATGCAGGCCGCGGGAGTCGACGCCCACGATAAGGCAGGTGACGATCTCTTTGATGATCTCGCCAAAGGCCAGCGTCACGATAGCCAGGTAATCGCCGCTCAGGCGAAGGACCGGGATGCCGATCAAGAAGCCCAGGATGGCGGCAGCGATGGCGCCGACCACGATGCTGATGATAAGGCGCACCGGATCGGAGGGAACGGCGCTCTCCAGCGCGACGGCGGTGACGATTCCCGTATAGGCACCGACACTCATAAAGCCCGCGTGGCCCAGCGACAAGTCGCCCGCGATGCCGACGACGAGGTTAAGGGAGATGGCCATGACGATATAGGCCGTAATGGGAACCAGCTGACCGGCGATCATGCGCGGAATCATGTGGTTGGACTGCATAAAGAACACGATGGCGAACGCCACAAGGCACATGGCGTACGTGACAAAGTCGTGACGCGTCTGCTTGTCTTTAAGAAACTTCATAACGCTCACCTACACCTTCTCGGGGACGTACTTGCCCAAGAGGCCGGCAGGCTTGACGAGCAGGACGATGATCAGAACACCAAAGACGATGGAGTTGGCAAGGCTCGTGGAAATGTAGGCCTGCGCCATCGCCTCGATGATGCCGATGAGAATGCCACCGACAAAGGCGCCGGGGATGGAGCCGATACCGCCAAAGACGGCGGCGTCGAAGGCCTTGATGCCAGGCATGGCACCCGTCGTGGGCTGCAGCACCGGCGAGTAGGAGCACAGGAGCACGCCGGCGATGGCGGCAAGGGCAGAGCCGATGGCAAACGTCATCGAGATGGTGCGGTTGACGTTGATGCCCATGAGCTGAGCGGCGGCCTTGTCCTCGGACACGGCGCGCATGGCTTTGCCCATCTTGGTCTTACCTGTAAAGAACATCAGGCCGGCCATGATAACCAGGCAGGCGACGATGGTGACGAGCGACACGGCGCTCACGTTGAACTTGGCCAAGAACTCCGGCACCGGGAAGGTGACGAGCGAAGTGAAGTTCTTGGGCGTGGCGCCCCACAGAAGCTGCGCGGCATTCTGCAGGAAGTAGGACACGCCGATGGCCGTGATCAAAACGGCCAGCGGGCCTGCTTGGCGCAGCGGCTTATAGGCCAGACCCTCAATGAGAACACCGAGAACCGTGCAGACCACGCAAGAGAGAATTACAGATGCCCAGCCCGGGAGGCCGAGATACGACGTGGCGCAGAACGAGACATAGGCACCGACCATGATGACGTCGCCGTGAGCGAAGTTCAGCATCTTGGCGATACCGTAGACCATGGTGTAGCCCAACGCGATGATGGCGTAGACGCTGCCCATGGACAGGCCGTTGACCAGGTATTGGATAAAGACCGTCATGTTCCACATCCCCCTTTCGAATAGGTTTCCAGTTGATGTATGAAACAGGGACGTTACACTGTCCCTAGATACCAAGCAAGCAGGGAAGGCCAAAACCTCCCCTGCTTGGGATCAAAACCGCTCTATGTAAGGCGGTCTATTAGGCCTGTACGTACTTGCCATCGGTGATAACGTACGCCGTGGGGTCCTTCTGGACCTGACCCTTATCGTTCCAGGTGAGCTTGCCGGTCAGACCGTCAACGGTAATCTTGAGCATAGCCTTGGGCAGCTTCTCGGCGACCTCGGTCGGATCGGCGTCGACACCAAGACCGGCCTCCTTGAGGGCCTCAGCCACCGCGTGCACGCCATCGTAGGCGTCGGCGGCAAACTGGTCGGGGGTATCGCCGTACTTATCCTTGTAAGCGTTGACGAAGTCGGCATTCTTCTCGTCGTCGGCGGAGAACGGGGTCATAAGCAGCAGGCCCTCGGCAAGAGAAGTGTCGAAGCCCTCAACGCCCAGGATGCCGTCCATGCCGTCGCAGCCCATCATCTTGACGTCGTAGCCCATGTCCTTGGCGTTCTTGAGCAGGACGGACGCCGGCGTGTAGTAGATCGGCGCGAAGATCATGGTGGCGCCGGCCTGCTTGGCCTTGGTCAGCTGGTTGGTAAAGCTCGTGGCAGAGTCGTCCTTAAAGGTCTCCTCGTCAACAACCTCGAGCTTGGACTCAGCGGCCTGGGCCTTAAAGGAATCCGCGATGCCCGAAGAATAGGCGTCGCCGGAGTTATAGAACAGCACGAACTTCTCGTCCGCATACTTCTGCGCCAGGAACTTGGCAGCGTTGACACCCTGGTTGGGGTCGGTGAAGCAAACCTGGAAGACGCAATCCTTGCCGTCGGTGACGTCCTCGGAGGACGCGGACGGGGTGATCATGAATGTCTTGGGGTCGTTACCGCACTCGGCGGCAACGGCAACCGACGCACCCGTGGTGGTCGGACCGACGAGGGCCTGCATGCCCCAGTCGAGCAGGGTGTTGAAGGCGTTGACGGCCTTCTCGCCATCGGCCTGGTCATCCTCGGCCTTGCTGGCAAGCGGCAGCTCCTTGGTCGAGAAATCCTTGCAGCCAAGCTCGACACCCTGGGTAACGGACTTGCCGTAGGACGCGTTGGCGCCGGTCAGCGGGCCGATGGTGCCGATCTTAAACGAAGCGTCGCCCGAAGCGGAACCGCTGTCGCCGCCGTTGGAGGAGCAGCCAGCTAGAATGGACATCGCCCCCAGACCTGCTGCGCTCGCGATAACGCTCCTGCGATTCATAACAGGGTTCAATGACTTACCGGTGAGGCTCGACATGCGGCTCTCCTCTCAAATCTCGTCGGGTTTTGGTTACCCGACAGGCCATCCTTCGCCGTGTTCGGCGTTCGCAAAATAGTAGACGCTTTAGTTGAGAAAAGTGGCGATTATTTCAACTTTTCTTTTACTTTGTCCATTTATCCATAAATATGCGTATCCCTGTCTGTTTATGCAGTTTAGCCACTTTATTGTGTGAAAGTAATGTTTCCATTCCGTTACAAGCGTCCTTACCCTGAATAAAACGACCCCACCGGTCTCGTTGTATACGCACTTAGGCGGCGATGTACTTGCCGTCCTGAATCACATAGGCCGTAGCAGGCTTTTCGACTTGGCCCTCGTCGTTCCACGTGAGCTCGCCGGTCAGGCCATCGATCTTGATCTTGCGCATGGCCTTGGCAAGGTCGCCGGCAATGTCGGCGCCGTCGGCCGTAATATCGATGCCCGCCTTGTCGATGGCCTCGACGATGGCGTGGACGCAATCGTAGGCGTCGGCGGCAAACTGGTTGGGCGTCTCGTCGTAGGCGTCCTTATATGCCTTGACGAAGTCGGCGTTCTTCTCGTCGTCGGCGGAGAACGGGGTCATGAGCAGCACGCCCTCGGCAAGAGAGGTGTCGAAGCCCTCAACGGAGAGCAGACCGTCCATGCCGTCGGTACCCATGAGGGTCATGTCGTATCCCATGTCCTTGGCGTTCTTGAGCAGAACGGACGCCGGCGTGTAGTAGATCGGCGCAAAGATGAGCGTGGCGCCGGCCTCCTTGGCCTTGGTGAGCTGGTTGGTAAAGCTCGTGGAGGAGTCGTCCTTAAAGGTCTCGGTATCGACGATGTCGAGCTTGGATGCCTTGGCCTGCTCGGCAAAGGCGTCGGCAACGCCCGAGCTGTACGTATCGCCGGAGTTGTAGAACAGGGCAATCTTGGCATCCGCGTACTTCTCGGCCAAGAACTTCGCGGCGCTGGCGCCCATGGTGGGGTCGGTAAAGCAAACCTGGAAAACCGTGGTCTTGTCCTTGGTGACGTCGAGGGACGAAGCAGAGGGCGTGACCATGAGCATATCGTCGGCGATCTCGCCCGAGACAGCGACGGCGGCACCAGTCGTGACGGGGCCGACGAGCGCCTGCATGCCCCAGTCGCACAGGGTATTGAAGGCGTTGATAGCCTTCTCGCCGTCGGCGACGTCATCCTCGGACTTAAGCGAGAGTTTGAGGTCCTTGGTCGAAAAATCCTTGGCGGCAAGCTTGGCACCCTTCTCGGCCGAAACGCCATAGGTTGCCGCGGCGCCGGTCAGAGGGCCGATGACACCGATCTTGAAGGTCTTGCCGTCATCGGCGGAGCCGCCGTCCGAGCCACCCGACGAGCAACCAGCGAGTGCTGCGGTGCTGCCGAGCGCCGCAGCGCCGGCGAGAAAGTTCCTACGGCTGAGCGTGATGTTGATGTTGAACATGGTGTCCCCCCTTTTTCGCTGGCCGCGGTGCGGCCGTCTTGCGGTACAGGGCAAACCTTATGGCGCAAACGTTGACAGTTTGTTACGGAGTTCCGTTTGTAGCGAGCATGTTTCCAATGTTTCCGCAGCGTTTCGGGGGTGCCGTTTTGTGCGACTCCTGTTGCCTGGCGAGCACGCGCCCTCGGTTCACGCTAGAATGCACTCAACCTTTAAGCGGTTAATCCATCCATAAGATGCACGAAGGAGCTATCTATGAGCGAACCCCTGCGCACCGTGAACGTCGGCCTCATCGGTCTGGGAACCGTCGGCGGCGGCGTGGCCCGCCTGATTAAGAGCCACCACGATGAGTACCTGGCCGCCTACGGCATCGACCTTAAGCTGACCCGCGCCTGCGCGCTTGCCTGGGAGCAGGCCGAAGCAGCCGGTATTGAGCGCGAGGCCTTTACGAGTGACTGGCATGACGTTGTCACCGACCCAGCCGTCGATATCGTCGTCGAGCTCATCGGGGGCGAGCACCCCGCGACCGAGATCTTCACCACCGCCTTCGAGAACGGCAAGCACGTCGTCTCTGCCAACAAAGCCCTGCTGGGCCGTCACGTCGAGACGCTCGCCGAGAAGGCGCGCGCGTGCGGTGTGCAGATTAAGTGCGAGGCCAGCTGCGGCGGCGGCATCCCCATCGTGAGCACGCTCGAGCACGACCTGGTGGGCAACAAAATCCTGACCATCGCCGGCATCCTCAACGGCACCACCAACTACATCCTGTCGCGCATGGACGCCGAGGGCGCCGATTACGCTGACGTGCTTGCCGACGCGCAGGCCAAGGGCTATGCCGAGGCCGACCCGTCCGCAGACGTCGACGGCTTCGATGCCGCCAGCAAGACGGCAATCCTCGCTTCCATCGGCTTTGGCACCCGCGTGACCACCGACGATGTCTACCAGCAGGGTATCCGTACCATCGGCGCCGAGGACATCGCCCAGGCCCGTGAGCTCGGCTACACCATCAAGCTGCTGGGCATCGCCCGCAACACCGACGCCGGCGTCGACGTTCGCGTGCACCCCACGCTCATCCCGGCAGACCACATGCTCGCCAAGGTCAACGGCGCCATGAACGCCGTCTACGTGGTGGGCGACGCCGTGGGCGAGACCATGTTCTACGGCGCGGGCGCAGGCTCCTTCCCCACCGCGAGTGCCGTCGTGGGCGATATCCTGTCGCTCTCCGAGCAGATCAGCCGCGGCGTGGCTCCGCTGCCCGAGATTGAGCCCTATGGCCACAACCTCACCTTTAAGCCCATGGACGAGCTCCAGACCAAGTACTATGTGCGCCTGAAAGTCGCCGACCGCGTGGGCGCCCTGTCCGAGACGGTCGACATCTTTGCCAAGCACAACATCTCGATCTCGCTCATCAACCAGGTCGAGGACGGCAAATCGGGCGTCAGCGATGCCTGCTCGGTCATCTTCCTGACGCACCGCGCGCTCGAGAAGGACGTCCAGGCTGCCGCCGCCGAGCTTGCAGGCGTCGACTGCGTGGCCGAGGTTGCAAACGTCCTGCGCATTGAGGACGTCGAGGCCTGGACCGAAGGCGTTATGGCCAACTAGTTCGGTCTTCGGTATACGACACGTATGCCTGCGGGGCTCCCGTCCGGTCTGGACGGGAGCCTTTTTGTTTGTTCTCGGGGCACATTGGCGTGGCTTACGTTTGAACAACTCGACCGCTCATTGACAACCGGGGGTACCGTTCACCGATAAGCGAACGTGCTCGTTTTTGACCGCCACTATGCTGTGCTCCGTATGTCCACACCCCCGAAGAATGGAGGCACCATGTTGCTCGAGGGTAAGAAAGCAATCATCACCGGAGGCACGCGCGGTATCGGCTACGCCATCGCCTGCCGCTTTATCGAGGAGGGCGCTGCCGTCACCGTCTTTGGCTCTCGCCAGGAGACCGCCGACGCCGCCGTTGAGAAGCTGACCGCAGCCTATCCCGAGGCCAAGATCTGGGGCCGTTCCTGCGACCTCACCTCACTCGAGGCCGTGACTGAGGCCTTTACGCAGACTGCAGCCGACATGGGCGGCTTGGACACGGTCGTCAACAACGCTGGCATCTCCCAGAGCACCCCGCTGCTCAACTACACCGCCGAGGAGTTCGCCAAGGTTATGAACCTCAACGTGACCGCCGTCTTTAACGGCCACCACGCCGCTGCCAAGATCATGACCGAGGCCGGTCACGGCGGTACCATCACCACCACGACCTCGATGGTCGCCAAGTATGGTCAGCCCTCCGGCGTCGGCTATCCCACGTCCAAGTTTGCCGTCAACGGCATGGTCCAGTCGCTCTCGCGCGAGCTCGCCCCCAAGGGCATTCGCGTCAACGCCGTCGCACCCGGCGTGACCAGGACCGACATGGTTGCCGCCCTGCCCGACGAGGTCATCAAGCCGCTCGTCGCCACCATCCCGCTCGGCCGCATGGGCGAGCCCGAGGATGTCGCCAACGCCTTCGTCTACCTGGCGAGCGACATGTCCTCCTACGTTACCGGCGCCGTACTCCCCGTCGACGGAGCCGCCCGCTCCTAAGGGGCGCAGGCCTCGACTTTGCACCTCAACAGAGTCTTACGCAAAAGGCGCGCTGTCCGCATCATCTGCGGGCAGCGCGCCTTCTTCTATTTGAATGGGAAAATGCGTCCCAGAATTTCAGCTCAAAGTGGTCCCCAGTTTCCCAAAGGCCTTCATGGGGAAAATGCGTCCCGTTTTGAGCCCTCAGACTGGGATGGGGATGCAGTTTCCCAATGGGGCTAGTCGTGCCATCCCAATCAAAACACGACCGCATCACGCCTCTAAGATAACCAACTCTCATATTGGAGCAAACGCATCAGGCGGCGCAACCGCTCACCGACATACAATTTGTTGCACAGTAAAATCGGCTACTGGCACCCTTATCCTTTGTTTAACGAATAAGTTCAAGGGAGGGAGAGCATCATGCCAAGTAGGCAAACGCCGCTCGAGGTCATGTTCTCCCTGTTCAAGACCTCATTTGCCTTGAGCCATCGCGCGCTTGCAGAACTGTTACTATCCGATCGGCCATTAACAAACGGACGACCCACCGCCCAAATGGCGCAAGACACCAGCTGGCTTTCGCGCACAATCGTGCACTCGCAGCCAGGCTCCTTAGAAGATCGCTACTTTGCCGACTGGTCATGTGCATCAAATCGGATCCTGCACAAGCTATGGGAAAAAGGTTATTCGAACGCCGACATCTATACCGCGATTGCATCAGCGACTGGTGCGATAGTTCAAACGCTCAGCGCCTATGGGCGCGATGGACTCCTTTACCGAAATGCCGCCTCGCGCCTCGTCGGCTGCCAGTCAGACGAAGACGACAGAGCCCTCATTTCGATCGCGCTTGTGGTTTCGACCGCCTGTTGGTGCGATCCGGCTCGTTCCATCACGTACATCATTGACCACATCAAACGTGCAGGGAACGTTCGATCGTTTACCCCCCCCCTCAAGCGTTTCTTCCAGTCCATGCGATTTGAAACAAACCGGCACCGCACATGCGCTCGGCCTAATTAGGATCGACAACGAACTCGTCGTCGGTGGTCCCTATGCCATTGAACCATCGGCAATAGGCTCCATCATTGGAGCGCTCGCACTCGAGGATGGAGCTGTCACCGATGTTGGACCAGATGCCTCTGCCAGACATCTCCGCATCTTCACCGAGAGCAACGTTTGGTACGCACAAGACCTCGGTTCGGCCAACGGGACATATCTAGTCGAAGCGTCCAACGGAAAGAAACTCGATATCAGCTCCGGCGCACCCGTCCAGCTACACCCCGGTGACATCCTGTGTCTGGGTCGCAGCACTACTTTTGCCGTTGTAGCTACGACGGCTGTCTTAGCAAATCAGCATTACTAACCGTGGAAACAAGGTGACTATGAGCATCACGAATGTCATCAAATACGAAGGCGACAATCATACTTTTATCTGGAAACACCCTTCAGAGGATTTCAATACAGGCTCGCAGCTCATCGTCCACGAAACCCAAGAAGCAATTTTCTTCCTTAATGGACAGGCCCTGGATTCCTTTGGACCGGGCAGGCATGAACTTGAGACTCAAAATCTGCCGTTACTGAACGGTATTTCGAAGATAACAACGGGCGGCGTCAATCCCTTTCACTCAGAGGTCTACTTCGTTAACCTCATCGAGCAGATGGGCATCCGCTGGGGAACTAATTCCAAGATTCAGTTCATGGAACCAACCTATGGATTTCCGCTTTCGCTCGGGGCGTCCGGAGAGATGGCTCTTGCTGTAAAAGAACCCCGCAGACTCCTGCTCAAACTTGTTGGAACCGAAGCGTTGCTTTCCCAGGACAAGCTGATCAGCTATTTCAAAGCTTTCTTACAAACTCGCATAAAAACTCATCTTGCCCAAGTAATTACCGAGCAAAAACTCTCTTTTTTCGAACTTGATGCGCACCTGGAAGAGTTGTCTGACTCGCTTAAGAACAAGCTGCTTCCCGACTTTGACGCATACGGTCTCTCGTTAACGCAAATGCTGGTTACCGCTATCGTCAAACCCGAAGGCGACCCGGTATACGAGAAGTTCAAAGATCTCCATTTCAAGCAATATGCCGACGTGCGCGAAGCGCAGATAAAACAACAGGTCAGCATTATCGAACAAGAGACTGCGGCGCAGCGCACCGTAATCTCCGCAAAAGCACGCGCAGAAAAACGACAAATCGAAGGCTATACCTATCAACAGGAACGCAGCTTCGATGTTGCCGAAAAGATGGCACAGAACGAAGCGACTGGCGAATACGCAAACATGGGCATCGGACTAGGCGTAATGGCCGGTGTCGGCGGGACCATGGGGTCAGTCATGACGGACGCACTCTCGCGAGCGACCGGCACGCCTACGACGCAGCCCATCCCTGCAGATACCAATTCGCAGCAAAGTGGTGCAAAGTTCTGTTCCGAGTGCGGCTATCGCTTCTCTGGGACCGAGAAGTTCTGTCCCGAGTGCGGAGCACGGAGGTCATAATGAAGAAGACACAGTCATATATTGCAGCAATCCCCATAGCTCTCTTTATAGCTATCGAAAGCGTGGCGATACTTTTATTTGGGCCCTCGACCACTTTTTGGATTGAGAGCGCATTCTCTTTGGCCATGCTCGGCCTGGTGGTTTCAGCCTTGTTATTTGGACCCCAAACGAATCTTAAGATATTTGGCATCTCAAAAATACTTGTTGTTGGCGCATCGTTTACAGTCCAATTGCTGCTAATCATACTAGGGTCCGCGCTAAAGACAGAGGCGCTTCCAGCAATTCCAATTCTCAGCTTTCTGCTAGCAAGCGTTGCGACAACCACACTCTTCGCAACGGGCGCTTCCGAATCCCACGCGTCTACTATTGAAGTTCAAGTTTCAAGCAAATCGCAATTCATGCAGAACCTTGAACTTCAGCTAAGACTGCTTTTAGATGAATCACCTTCAGAGTTGCGCACATCAATTATCAGCCTCTTGGAAACTACAAGTTTTGCCGACCCCACCAGCTGTGAAGCAAGCGCTCAAGTTGAAGATGAAATATTGAGCGCACTTCGTGATCTATCGCAATCAATCGAATCAAACGATATCGAAGGTACGGACTCGAAAATATCGCGTATGGCTTCGTTGATAAGGCAAAGAGCAGCACTGGTTAAAGCAAGCAAGGACAGCTAATGATCGATAAGGATAAATTAATCTCGCTTCTTATTTCAAAAGAAATACCGGTAAAAAAGACCCAGAGATACAAAACTATCGGCTATCGAATAAAGCTTGAGAATGGAACAGCCGTATATGTCTACGACAGCGGCGGCTTCTTTTGTCAAGGAAATAACGCTGATCAGGTCCGAGAAGCCATCGAAGACGAAATCATTGATGAGCCAAACAACAAAGTTTTCGTTGTTTATGGCCACGATAAACCCGCACGGAACCAACTCCAACGTCTTCTCGAAGAGTTGAATCTCGAGCCTATTTTTCTCGATAATCAGCCCATAGGGGGCCGAACAGTAATCGAACAACTGATGGAATACATCCCTTGCGCTAATTTCGGGATAGTACTTATGACCCCGGACGATATGGGCTATCCAAAGAATGAACAGGATCAACCGCAGCCAAGAGCTCGCCAGAACGTAGTTTTGGAGCTTGGGATGCTACTGATGAAATTTGGCAGGTCCAGAACCGCGATCCTTCTCAAAGAAGCTGACCCGCCAATAGAAAAACCGTCCGATATAAACGGCATCTTATATCTCCCTTACAAGGATGACGTTTTTGAGATAAAGCAGAAACTAATACGGGAAATGAACAGCAAGGGGTATGAAATGGAGCAATCGAAATGAAGGCGCTGCAATGCGAGCTCTGCGGTAGCACAGATATAATCAAGGATGGAGACCTCTTCGTCTGCCAAAGCTGCGGAATGAAATACACGCTCGAGACTGCAAAGAAAATGATGGTCGAGGGTGTTGTCCAAGTCGAAGGTACGGTGAAAACAGACCGCACTGAAGATGCCGATCGATATCTCACCCTGGTCAGAACCGCTCAAAATGCAGGCAACAACGCTGATGCTGAGAAATATGCCTCCATGGCCCTCGAGATTGATCTCAAGAACGCCGAGGCATGGTCAATAAAGGCAAAAGCGATAGACTGGCAGCTTACGTTTGACAACGACCGCTTGTCGGAATCAAATGCAGCATGCATTAGTATGCTAAAGCTGCTGAATCGAGCCCCATCAGATTTTGAAGAGATAAACGCCGCGCTAAACATAGCGATAGGTTTCATTGAGCATTTGCGAGCTATCGCAAACTCTGAAGCAGACTTTTTCTGCCAGAAACTTGCAAATCTACCGAATGCGAAGAATCTAGAGTTAATTCAATCGGGGCTCATTAGTCACCTACAGTCGCGTGAACTCCAATGGAAAAATATAGAGGCCGTGTGCGAATTACAGACGGCTGCCGTAAAGAGGCTCAGCAAAGAACAGGGGGAGAGTGCCGAAATACCCGAGAATATCGAAGAGCTCCTCGACACCTTTACCGAAGACCTTTCCGGTCTTGCGGCGCGCAATATTTCATCAATGTATTACAATGCCGCAATCACGATTCTAACCTCTGCGGTCAACGGCAGTTCTGCATGGTCAGAACGGTGGAACAAGGTCCGTGTATTTGATTACTACGCGACAGATGATTTCGACTGTGACAACGAAGAAGAAGCTTTTCATTTATGCATAGATGCGTACGATAGTTGCATAAAAGCAACTCGCTTAGCCATCGACCTCTTTGACAGCAAAGTCGCCAAACAAGGTACTACCACAGACGAGATGCTCTTAAGATGCTGGGGCATATTGTGCACTCTCGAGGAGCTATGCATCAAAGTTCGAACAAATCGCCGATACTACGGATACTACGGACACTCCAGCGAACAAATAACAAACGACGGCTTTTTCCTTAGCGATGAGGCAAAACAGCTTCGGAGAGAACAGTTAGAAAAGGACATGGCAAAGCGTGACGAATACGACCCCGAGAAGAAGAAGGAACGTGAGCGCGCTGAAAAAGAAACAGAGCTCCAAGCCAAATATTGGTTAGATAATCCTGTTAAAAAGTCGCAAAAACAATGGCTCGAAGAGGAATTTGACCAGCTGGGAAACGAACTTCGAGAGCTTAAGAGCAGACGTTCCTTCTTCGGTCCATTCGAATTCAAAGCGAAACGAGAATGTGACGCAAAAATAGAACAGGCTCGCGCGCGCAGACAGGAAATCAAAAACTCTTTGAAGGCCTTAGACGATGAACTCATGGCGTACGTGTCGAACGAAATTGAATCATAATCTCCTCTATTTGACACGAGGACCCATTGGGGGTCTCAAAGGCATTTCAATGATGCAAGAGCAGCTTCGCGCTGTAAAGGAATAGTGGGCAAGTCCTTTGAGCGCCCATTCGTCTAACAACCGATGCTCACTCTAGTCCGAGCAGATTAAGTCCCGACCCCGTCATCCTGCACACAAGCGGCCTTGCGGACACCTTTTCTAAATAGCCGGCGGCGATTAGGCTTGACAATGACCTACTTGCTGTCGGCTTTGTTACATCGAGATAGCCCGACACACCATCAAGCGTGGACTCACCAAAGGCTTCGAAAATATGCATCTGGGCCGCATAAAAAAGAATATCTTTTGCCCTTTCGGTAAACGAGCCGTCGAGCTCTTCGATCGCCATCTTAAGATCCTCAAGCTGCGTACGCTTTTCGACCAAATCACTCAGAACGGCATCTTGCGCCTGCTCCACCAAATCAAGCATCATTGCGACAAACGGAGTAGCTTCACTGCCGTTAAGGGGCCTCTCCACCACATCGAACGCCTTGTAATATGCGGTTTTATTCTCGGCAATCGCCCTAGAGAGCGACAGCACGGTCGGCTGCGATAGCGTCTCGTTCAAGCTCAACGCGAGAAGGTATCTCCCCGTCCTCCCGTTGCCGTCATAGAAGGGGTGGATATATTCAAAGAGGAAATGGCAGAGCGAGGCTACATAAAGGCTTGGGACATCTTCGCGATTACCAAGCTCTATCATCTTGCCAAGGAGGTCAATGATTTCGGGCTCCGAGGAAACACCCTGATGGAGAATCTTGCCCCGACTGTTCTCAATCACAACGGGACCCAAACGGAACATCTTGCCATCCGGACGGTCCTTCGGGTCAAGCACGCCCTTAGTGACGGCATCGAAAATCTCGCGGATATCCTCGGGTTTGCCGGGACGACTTGAACCATCCACCAGCTGAAGATAGAGACGAGCGAATTCAATAAAAGGAGTGTGTTCCTTTTCGGCGGCACCGCAAAGTTCGGCCGTAGCATCCTCCGCAGACTCCAGCGCTGCTTCAATCTGGCGCCGCGTGCTGTGCACGCCCTCCATCTCGTTGCTGAAAACAACCTCCTCAAGCACCAGCGAACGAATCGAGGCCCCCAAAGCCACATAAGGCAAGCTGTTCCACAGGTTGGAAATCTTTCGTTCTTTTCTGAGGATCCGCTCGCTAGCAACGGACAGATCCAAAGGAACACAAGCGAACAGTTCACCATGCTCAAGGTGAATTCCAGTCCGCACCGTGCCGTCAGCAGTAAGACGTTCGTGCAGCAGCTTGTCATGGCGAGCATAACGATCAGAGCTTGAATCTGCATAAAAGAGTTTTTCGAGCGTCTTGTACGCCATCGCCTCATCGCTCCTTTGAAATCAAATAGCCAAATCGTCTTTCATTATTTCGAAATAGTCCGATATTTGCAATTAAGACTTTAGAATTGTGTTATTTAATTTCGAAATTCGGAGTATTGGAAATTAAGATTTCCTTATTTACATAGCGAGCCTAGGCTTCAAACCTCAGCAGAACTCTACGTAAAAGGCGCGCTGTCTGCATCAACCGCAGGCAGCGCGCCTTCTTCTGTTTGGACGGAAACCGTATCCCAGTTTTCTAACCCAGAACGGGACACAGTTTCCCCGAGAGCCCTCATGCGGAAACTGTGTCCCGTTTTGGTCGCCGATTCTGGGACCCTCTTTCCCGTAGAGGTCCAAAGCGGAAACCGCATCCCGTTTTGAGCCTGCCCTTCAAACTGGAATGCCGCCTCGGCGTCGGCATCGGCTACTTGCCGTCGTCGTCCTCGGCTTCTTCTCTTGCGTAGAGTTCAAGCATGCGACGGCGGTATTCGCGTACGGCGAGCTTGGCGCGCTCCAGGCGGCGACGCTCGCGCGGGGTGAGCTCGGACGGGTCGACCTCGTCTCCATAGGTCTTATCGGCAAGAAGATGTGCCGCGTCCACGATGCGGGCATCGATGTGGCCGCTCGCCGCCTCGGCGGAAAAACGCTCGGCAATCGTATCGAGCGTGGGCAGGCCCTCGAATACGCGGCCATGGCCATGCGAAGTCAGCAGCTCATGCTCGCGCGCGAGCAAGCTCGCTAGGTCGTGGTGAGCGCGCAGGATGTCGAGCGCATCGGATGGATGCTCGGCAACCTCTGCCACGGCGGCGACCGGTGCGGCGTCGACCACGCGGTAGAAGAGCTGCGCAAGCAATGGCATCAAGAACACCGTGATGGCACCGGCGGCAACCATGACCGAGGCAATGTCTTGCGACAGCGCGCCGGCGTTGACGGCAACGCTCGTCACGGCAACGATGATCGGCAGGGCCGTGGTGCAGTAGAGCGCCACGGTAATGCGGCCATACGCCGACACATCGCGCGTCGCGGGACAAATGCTCATAGAGACAAGGATCGGCACCGCGCGAATGATCAGCAGCGCCACGATAAAGCCCACGAGCAGCCCGGGGCGCGACACCACGGCCGTCAGATCGATCCTTGCACCCGACACGGTAAAGAACACCGGGATCAAAAAGCCGTAGGCCAGGCCGTCGAGCTTGGTCTCAAGCGTATGGTTGCCCTCGGGGATGATATAGCGCAGGACGAAGCCGGCGGCAAAAGCGCCCAACACGATATCGAGGCTAAAAATGGCGGAAAACGCCACGAGCGTGACCAAAATAAGCACCGTCAGGCGCACGAAGGTCTGCGACGTGGTATCGGCGCGCTCCTCGACAAACGCAAAGAAGCGGCTGCCGACGCGTTTGGAGCGGCTGGGGACCACGGCAAGCAGCACGCACACGGCGGCAAATAAGCCCAAGATCAGCAGCGTCTCGATACCCGTACGGGCAGACAGCAGTACCGACATGGCGAGCACGGGGCCGAGCTCGCCCCACGTACCATAGGCGAGAATCGAATCGCCGACGCGCGTTCCGACAAGCAACCGCTCGCGCAAGATGGGCATGAGCGCTCCAAGCGCCGTCGAGGTTAAGGCGAGCGTCACGGCGATGCCGTCGAAATGGCTGACCGAGAACCACGGGGTAAAGCGTACGGCAAGCCAGGCGATACAAAATGTAACAACCCACGTGGCCATACCGTAGCGCCCCTCGACGCCGGTGATGTTCTTGGGATCGATCTCAAAGCCGGCGAGCAGGAACAAAAAGGCCAAGCCGAGCTCGGACACGAGCGAGACCTCGGCGTCCACATGGATGACGCCGAGCATATGCGGGCCTAGCACCGCGCCGAACACGAGCAAAAAGACCGTCTCGGGAACGGGCTTTCCGGGAATCGCCGAGGCGATAAAGGGACTCGCAAAGGCCACGAGCGCAATGATGGCGAGTGAAACGAATGCCATGTGATGCCTTTCTCTTGTTTGCGCTTCACTGTAGCACCCTCGCCGTCCTCAACGCGCCGCGAGCTGTCGTATCATAGTGAGGTTTACAAACATGTGGCTCAAGGCGACCGCGAGGCTTGCCCCGCAAACCGACCGCTGCCGCATACCGTACCGTACGCCCAACCGATCAGGAAGGCAGGAACCAATGGTCTCTCGTATCTACGTGGAGAAGAAACCCGGGTTCGACGTCGAGGCTCAGCAGCTCAAGGGCGAGCTGACCGAGATTCTCGGCATTCAGGGCATCGAGGCCCTGAGGATCATCAACCGCTACGACGTCGAGGGCATCGACGAGGAGCTCTTCCGCTCCTGCGTGCCGACCGTCTTTAGCGAGCCCCAGGTCGACGTGACCTATGACGAGCTCCCCGCAAGCGATGGCGCCGTCTTTGCCGTCGAATTCCTGCCTGGTCAGTTTGACCAGCGCGCCGACTCCGCCAGTGAGTGCGTGCAGCTCATCAGCCAGGGCGAGCGCCCCGCCGTGCGCTCCGCCAAGGTCTATATGATCTCGGGCGCTCTGGACGAAGCCGCCATCGAGGCCATCAAGCACTACGTGGTGAACCCCGTCGAGGCGCGCATCGCCTCGCTCGACCTGCCCGAGACGCTGTACATGGAGACCCCCGAGCCCCAGCCCGTCGAGGTGCTCGACGGCTTCCGCGAGCTCGATGAGGCCGGCCTTGCCGCCTTCATCGCCGAGCGCGGTCTTGCCATGGACGAGGCGGACATCGCCTTCTGCCAGCAGTACTTCCGCGATGAGGATCGCGACCCCACCATCACCGAGATTCGCGTGATCGACACCTACTGGTCCGATCACTGCCGCCACACCACCTTCGGTACCGTCCTGGACGACGTGACGATCGACGACGCCGTGGTGCAGCAGGCTTTCGACCGCTATATGGAGATGCGCCACAAGCTCGGTCGCGACGCCAAGCCCGTCTGCCTCATGGACATGGGCACTATCGGCGCCAAGTACCTTAAGAAGACCGGCGTCATGACCGATGTCGACGAGTCCGAGGAGATCAACGCCTGCACCGTCAAGGTGAAGGTCGATGTCGACGGCGAGGACCAGGACTGGCTGTTCCTCTTTAAGAACGAGACCCACAACCACCCGACCGAGATCGAGCCCTTCGGCGGTGCCGCCACCTGCGTGGGCGGCGCCATCCGTGACCCGCTCTCGGGCCGCAGCTATGTGTACCAGGCCATGCGCGTCACCGGCGCTGGCGACCCCACCGTCCCCGTGTCCGAGACGCTCGAGGGCAAGCTGCCGCAGCGTAAGCTCGTGACCACTGCCGCCGCCGGCTACTCCAGCTACGGCAACCAGATCGGCCTTGCCACCGGTCAGGTCAACGAACTCTATCACCCCGGTTACGTGGCCAAGCGCATGGAGGTTGGCGCCGTCGTGGGCGCTACCCCGGCAAACCACGTGCGTCGCGAGTGCCCCGCCCCCACCGACAAGATCATTCTGCTGGGCGGCCGCACCGGCCGCGACGGCATCGGTGGCGCCACCGGCTCCTCCAAGACTCAGAACACCGAGTCCATCGAGACCTCGGGTGCCGAGGTCCAGAAGGGCAACGCCCCGGTCGAGCGCAAACTGCAGCGCCTGTTCCGCCGCGGCGACGCCTGCCGTCTGATCAAGCGCTGCAACGACTTTGGCGCCGGCGGCGTCTCGGTCGCCGTGGGTGAGCTTGCCGACGGCCTGTATGTCGACCTGGACACCGTGACCAAGAAGTACGACGGCCTGGACGGCACCGAACTCGCTATCTCCGAGTCCCAGGAGCGCATGGCCTGCGCCGTCGCCGACGGTGACGTCGAGGAGTTCATGGGCTACGCCGCCGAGGAGAACCTCGAGGCGACCGTTATCGCCGAGGTTACCGCCGAGCCGCGCATGCGCATGGCCTGGAACGGCGTCGCCATCGTCGATCTGTCCCGCGAGTTCCTCAACTCCAACGGTGCGCCCAAGCACCAGGTCGCCCACGTCTGCGCCCGCAGTGTGTGGCAGCCCAGCTGGGCCGGTACCACGCTCGCCGAGCGCATGACCTCGCTCGTCACCGACCTCAACGTCGCTTCCAACAAGGGCCTTTCCGAGCGCTTCGACTCCACCATCGGCGCCGCGACCGTGCTCATGCCCTTTGGCGGCAAGACGCAGCTCACCCCAAGCTCGGCCATGGTCGCCAAGTTCCCCGTGGACGGCGAGACCACCACGGCGAGCGCCATGGCATGGGGCTTCAACCCCTATCTGATGGAGGCCGACCAGTTTGCGGGCGCCTACCTGTCCGTGGTCGAGTCCATCGCCAAGCTCGTTGCCGCCGGCTTTGAGCACAAGCGCACCTACCTCTCCTTCCAGGAGTACTTCGAGCGCCTGCGCACCGAGGCCGAGCGCTGGGGCAAGCCCATGGCTGCCGTCCTGGGTGCCCTTATGGCCCAGGTCGACCTGGGTGCCGGCGCCATCGGCGGCAAGGACTCCATGAGCGGTTCGTTTGAGGACGAGGCCGGCGAGCTCAACGTTCCGCCGACCCTGATCAGCTTCGCCGTCGCCGTGGGCAAGGCCGCCCGCGCCGTCTCGCCCGAGTTCAAGGGCCTCACGCACCGCGTCGTCCGCATCGCCCCCGCCACCTACGGCGAGGATTACCGCCCCGACGCCCAGCAGCTGCTCGCCGCGTTTGACGCCGTCGAGGCGCTCACCGCCAACGGCAACGCCCTGGCCATCTCCACGCCCGGCTACGGCTGCGGCGCCGAGAGCCTCTTTAAGATGTGCGTCGGTAACCAGATCGGTATCGAGCTTGCCGAGGATGTAGACGTGGAGAGCCTCTTCACCCCGCTCTACGGCAGCTTTATTGTCGAGCTCGCCGAGGATGCCGAGCTGCCCGAGGTCGCCGACGGCGTTGTCGTCGAGCCCCTGGGCACCACCGTCGAGGGCTATGTCATCGACACCGGTTCCGAAGTCATCGAGCTCTCCGAGCTCCAGGAGGCCTGGGAGAGCGGCATCGAGGGCGTCTTCACCTACCGCAGCGCCGGCGAGACCCCCGAGGTCGAGACCATCGACTTCCGCGCCAAGGATATCCACGCGTACGGCGGCGCCAAGATCGCCCGCCCGCGCGTGATCATCCCCGTGTTCCCCGGCAACAACTGCGAGTACGACAGCGCCCGCGCCTTCCGTGCCGCCGGTGCCGAGGCCGACACCTTCGTGATCAACAACCTCACGCCCGAGGCCGTCGCCGAGAGCACCCACGAGCTCGCCCGCCGCATCCGTGCAAGCCAGATCGTCATGATCCCCGGCGGCTTCTCGGGCGGCGACGAGCCCGACGGCTCCGCCAAGTTCATCACGGCGTTCTTCCGCGCTCCCGAGGTCACCGAGGCAGTCCGCGACCTGCTCAAGGCCCGCGATGGCCTGATGCTGGGCATCTGCAACGGCTTCCAGGCCCTGATCAAGCTCGGCCTGGTGCCCTACGGCGACATCGTCGACGCCACGCCCGATGCGCCCACGTTGACGTTCAACACCATCGGTCGCCACCAGAGCCGTCTGGTGCGCACCCGCATCTCGTCCAACTTGTCCCCGTGGCTGTCGCAGTGCAGCCTGGACGACCCCTACACCGTCGCCATCAGCCACGGCGAGGGCCGCTTTGTCGCCAATGACGAAGTGCTCGCCCAGCTGATCGCCAACGGCCAGGTCGCCACGCAGTACGTGGGCGAGAACGGCAAGCCCAGCATGGATCTTTCCGTCAACCCCAACGGCTCCGCACTCGCCATCGAGGGCATCACGAGCCCCGACGGCCGCGTCCTGGGCAAGATGGGCCATGCCGAGCGTCGCGGCGACAACCTGTACCGCAACGTGCCCGAGCATGTCCCCGGCGATAAGTTCATGCCGATCTTTGAGAGCGGCGTGGCCTACTTCGCTTAAACCTTTCCCATCGGGTACAATCCCTTCGGGTAACAACACCCGCCACCGACACATCCGGTGGCGGGTTCTTTTTTGCTTCGCGCATGCAGGAAGGACATCATGGAAAGCCGCAAGCCGTATCTCGCCACCCTGCCCGGACTCATCCTGGGCTGTCTTGTTTGTTGCGCGCTCTGGGGATCGGCCTTTCCCTGCATCAAGATCGGCTACGCACTCTTTGGTATCCCGGCGCACGATAGCGCCTCGCAGCTGCTCTTTGCGGGCTTGCGCTTCACGCTTGCCGGCGCCCTGGTTATCGTTGGGATGAGTGCGGCCCAACGCCGCCCCCTCATTCCGCAGGCTCGCGACATCAAGCCCATCTTTGTCTTGTCGCTCTTCCAGACTATCGGGCAGTACTTCTTTTTCTATCTGGGCCTCTCGCACGCCAGCGCCATGTCGAGCTCCATCATCGAGGCCAGCGCCAACTTCCTCGCAATCCTCTTTGCCGCCCTGGCATTTCACACCGAGAAGCTCAATACGGCCAAGGTGCTTGGCTGTGCGCTGGGCTTTGCCGGCGTCGCGCTCGTCAACCTCTCGGGCGCAGATGGCACCTTTGGCTTCAGGCTCGATGGCGAGGGCTTTATCCTAGCCTCCACTGTCGCGGGTGCTCTTTCGACCTGCCTGATCGGCATCTTCTCGCGCAAGCACGACGGCGTCTTGCTTGCCGGGTGGCAGTTCTTGGTCGGCGGCCTGGTCCTCAGCGCCATCGGCTTTTTGATGGGTGGCGCGCTCTCCCCCACAGCGATTGTCCCCGCCATCGTGCTCATCATCTACATGGCGCTTATCTCCGCGGTCGCCTACTCGCTGTGGTCGCGCCTGCTTGCCGTCAACCCCGTCAGCCGCGTCTCGGTCTTTGGATTTATGAACCCGGTCTTTGGCGTACTGCTGAGCGCACTGCTGCTTGGCGAGGGCGCCGGCACGAGCCCCGTTACTGTCATCGTTGCCCTGCTCTTGGTCTGCAGCGGCATCATCATCGTCAACAAACCCAAAAAAGCCTAGAGAGCTCACCTTTTTAGGGAGAACCTTCACACACTTTAGCTTAATGGAATGCACTGGTTCTCGTTGATTTCGCACCGAGTCGCGGCGGCAGACGCCCGTCTTGCCGCACCGCGCCTGGGCATTATGACCGGTGGCCCCCACAAACGCAAAAGGAGCGCACGACCATCGCAACGGTCGTGTGCCCCTTTTCCTAGCGTATCTGAACGCCGGCTTTCTTCTTCTCGCGCTTTACGCGGTAGAGCTCCGCGTCGGCAGCACGAAGCAAGTCTTGCCAGGTATCGACGCCATCACCAACCCGTGCGTAGCCGATGGACATCCGCAACAGATACGGAACCTCGGCGCGCGCGAGCTCATCGTTGATTGTCGCGCACAGATGCATGATATCCTGTTCCGCCACTACCTTTTGGAGCACCACGAACTCATCGCCACCATAACGTGCGATAAAGCCGCCAGACGCCGAGCAGACTTCTTTGAGCGCAGCGGATATGACCTGAAGAGCGTGGTCGCCCTCCACATGCCCATAGCGATCGTTAATCTGCTTAAAGCCGTCGACGTCCATCATAAGCAGATATACATCTTCGGCCTGATCCACATTTGAGAAGAGCGACAGCATATAGGTCTCAAAACGGTTGCGATTGTTAAGTCCAGTCAACGGGTCGGTCGAGATGAGCTGCTCCTGGTAGATGATGTAGAGCAGCAACATGCTAATCATTATGCCGACACAAAGGCCGGGCAGCGAGTATACGACCTGAAAGGTACCGCCCACCAGGGCCGGAATGGCGAAAAATGCCAAGGTTCGATAGATGGCCTTCGTCTGCAGGCTCTCGACCCTGCGAGATTGCACAAATGCATGCAGGGACGTATGTATAACGTAACAGTAGCTGACGATGGGCTGGATCATATAGGCAAAGCCGCGACGATACACGCCCTGCGAATCGATATAGAACAGGGCGTGCGTCCAGTAACTGGTAAACGCCAGCACGACCACCAGAGCCGTAGGCAACGCTACAAGCACCACCCTATAGCGCGAGGTCAAAAGGCGAGAGCCCTGCACCGTCTCGGAATAGATAAACCAAATGAGACACGCGATAGCAAAGAGCGAAAACGAAACCGCGTTGGAAATCCAGTTGGCAGCAATGCCCAACGTGCCGTCCACACCGTCCGAAAGCGTCCAGATCATATCGAATAATATGTACGCGGCAGAGGTGTAGCCAAGCATGCTAAACAATAGCTGCTGGGTGCTCGAGAACAAGGAGCGACGACTTCGCACGGCAAGCCCGATAAGAACAATCATGCATAGCACGAATATCTCAATCTTGAGTGCCTTAACCACTAGCGCCATCCCTTCAATACCCAAGTGGTCAGAATCGCCCAATTCGAATCAGGGCAATAAACACCCCTTTACTCCGCAGGGGTAAAGGGGATAATAGCAGAGCGCCCGAACATCACTGCAAAACAGTTTCTGTTCGGGCGCCCATACGGCGCGAATTGCACACGCCGGCATCATTGATGGGTATCGATTGCTACTCGCCATCGATGTCAGTCGCGACAGCCTCCTCGATGGCCTCGACACCGGCGAGCGACAGATCCTCCTTGCCTTGGCAGAACTTCTTGTCGACCCAGCCAGTCAGAATCGGAGCCATGATCGCCGTGATGATAACGGCGGTGGCGATCTGAGCGTACGCGGTGGGCGCAAGCTCGGCGTAGCGCGGTGCGACCTCGGCGAGGGCAACCGGTGTGGTCATAGCCGTGCCGGCAATGGTGGAGCAAGCCACAGCGGCCTTGCCGTTGCCGCCGCACAAGCGCTCGAAGGCAAAGGTGATGGGGCCAACGATAAAGAGGGTGATGAGGCCCAGCAGGATGCCCGAGATGCCGCCGGTGATAAAGCTCGACAGGCTCATGGACGCACCGAGCTGAAATCCGATGACGGCAATCGCGGGATTGGCACCGGGAACCAGCAGGTTCTTGATAAACGGGAACAGGTTGCCCAGAACCATGCCGATAACGAGTGGCAAGATGGAGCCGATAATGGTGCCAATGGGAATGTTGGCGAGGCCGGAAACACCGAGGATGATCATCGTGACGGCGGGGCCAGCCGTAAAGAACAGGATACCGACGGCGCCCTGCTCGGACTCATCGCCGAACTCGCCCATGATGCCCGTATAGAGCGCCATGTTGCAAAACGTGATGCCGCCGATGATAGACACGGAGCTCAGACCCAGGAAGTTGTCGTTAAAGAAATATGCCACGCCCAGGCCGAGAGCCGCTGCGACGACCAGCTTGGGGATCAGCACGACGATACCGGTCTTGATGGCACCCGGCGTGGACTTAAAGCTGATGCCGGCGCCCACAAACAGCAGGATCGCGGCGACGATGGTATTGGAGCCACCGCGGCAGGCAGCCGTAAAGAAGCCGCCGATCTCAAAAACCTGCGGGCAGAAGGTGTTGAGCAAAAGACCGACGATCATCGGGTAGATCATGATGTCGCCCGGGATGCGCGGGACCTTGAATTTCTTTTGCTCGTTGGCGGTTGCTTCTTGTGCCATGAAACCCCCATTTCCGCTGACGGGTACAAAAGCCCACGTCACGCTTTGCTACAGTAAAGTTTGACCATGGTACCAGAAGAAATAGACCAGCTCGGTGAAAAATTCGATTCGTTGGACAGGGGTGCTAAACGTGCCCCGCTCTTATATGAGGCTCAAAACGATATAGAACACGATGCCCGAAACACAGCACCACAGCATCGATTTTGTCTTGACCGCCACGGCCACGACGCCGGCAGCCGCAATCCAGGGAACCAAGGCAGGCCAGGGTCCCGCGTCGAACGCGCCGGGGCTCACCAAGTCGTTGGCGACCAGCGCGGCAAAGGCAGCGGGCGGAATATAACCCAGGGCCTCGGTAATGCGGGGCGACAGCGTTCTCCCGCGCAAGGCAAACGCCGGCGCGATGCGAAAGAACACGATAGCAGCCCACGACGACAGCCACAGAACCAAGAACTCGTTAACGGGCATCGCGGACACCTCTTCCGTCTAATACAGCATCGCACGCCAGCGCAATGGCAATGCCGACCACGACGCTTGCCGGCACGGCAATATTCGTGAGGCCCAAGAACTTGCATACGGCGACGGACACCGCGCCCGAAACCGCCGCGACAACGTTGCCGCGCGACAACCGCTGCGAAAAGAGTAGACAGATAAAGAGCGACGTGCAGACGAAACTCGCAATAGCGGTGGGAACATCGACAACGGCACCGACGATGGCACCCATCGTGCACGAAGCGCCCCATGTCGCGATGAGGATCACGTTGAGCACGAAGGATTCGCGCGGGCCCCAATCCTCCCCCTCAACCAGCTTGGCAAGCGAGATGCCGTATGCCTCCTCGGTGAGCGTCGCGGCAACAGCCAGCGTCTGACGCTTCGAGGCGCCCGCCAGATGGGGTGCGATCGATGCCGAATAAAGAGCGAAGCGCGAGGAGATGGCGGCGACGCTCGCGATAATCGAAGGTGCCGGTACGCCCGCCAGCCAAAGATTGCAGATCATAAACTGGCCGCTGCCCGTCACAAACGTGCTGCTCAGAGCAAAGACCATCCAGGGCTCCATTCCCGTCTGCCCCATGATCATTCCGCACGGCGCGCCTATTGCAACATAGGTAAGCATCACTGGCCAGACGATTTTAAAGATCCTAAGGACCATGCCACTCCCATTCTGGCAAGTCGTCTGCAACGCGCCTCGCAACGCAGCAGAAATATCAACCGGTGGCAATAAAGTTCGCCTACAATTGCCACCGGATCGAAAGACACAACTTTTTAGGAAGTCATTATGACAGCTATCGATCGAGACCGGGCGTGCGCGGCCTTCAAAAGCTACACCGATGCCTACGACGCCACCAACCCACGCATCGCGCTCAAAATCGAGCATACGTACCACGTGGCCGAGGCATGCGATGCCGTAGCGCGCGAGCAGGGCTGGTCGTCAGAAGATATTGACTTGGCGTGGCTTTGCGGCCTGCTACACGATATGGGCCGCTTTGAGCAGCTGCGGCGCTGGGACACCTTTAAGGACGCCGAGAGCATGGGCCATGCAACACTGGGCGTCGAGGTCCTCTTTGGCGAGAATCCCGCCGATGCACCCGCCGTAACGAGCATCCGCGACTTTATCGATGACCCGGCAGAAGATGAGCTCATCCGAGCGAGCATTGCCTATCACAGCGATTTCCGTCTACCCGCGCAGCTCGACGAGCGCACGCGGCGCTTCTGCGATATCGTGCGCGATGGCGACAAGATCGACATTATGCGCACCATCGCCGACAGCACCGTCGACACCATCCTCAAGGTGGATGAGGACACGTTTCTCGCCAGCCACTTCTCGACACCGGCGCTTACCGCCTTTGACGAGCATCGCTGCGTCGCGCGTGACGAGCGCAACGAGCCGGCGGACTACCTGGTGGGGCTCATCTGCTTTATGTTTGAGCTCGTCTATCCAGCGAGCCGCGCGCTGGCGCGCGAACAGGGCGATATCCACCGCCTGCTCGACGCGCCCTTTGGCATTACGCGGCCCTTTACCGACCCCGCCACGCAGGCAACCTGGAGCCGCCTAAAGGACGAGATGCGCGACTGGCTGACGCGCGCTTAGCGCTCAAGCTGAGCCAGCAGCTCCTCAACGATCTCAACGGCATCGCCGACGACCTTGTACTGGGCGGCACCAAAGATGGGGGCATCCGGGTCCTCATTGATGGCGACAATGCACTCCGCCCCACCGATGCCGGCGAGATGCTGGATAGCGCCCGAGACACCGATGCTCACGAGGAGCTTGGGCGAGACCGATACACCCGTCTGGCCAATTTGGTGGCGATACTCCAACCAGCCTGCCTCCACAATGGGACGCGTGCAACCAAGCTCGGCACCCAGGGCATCGGCGAGCTTTCGCATCAGGGGCAGATTCTTCTTGGAGCCGATGCCGCGGCCCACCACGACCAGACGCTCGGCATCGGCAATTGAGGCCTGCTGTCCCCACTCCTCGGCGGGAATCGAGATCTCGACGCGGGCCTTAACGTCATCCGCAAGCACTACCTGGGTAATCGTGCCGGAGCGGCTATAGTCAAACTCGGGCGCCTTAAAGATGCCGGGGCGCACCGTTGCCATCTGAGGACGGTGGTTGGGGCAGATAATGGTGGCCATCAGGTTGCCGCCAAACGCCGGGCGCGTCTGCTGCAGCAGACCCGTCTCCGTATCCATAGAAAGCACCGTGCAATCGGCCGTAAGACCCGTCTGCAAGCGCACGGCCACACCGGGCGCCAGCTCGCGACCAAAGGCGGTCGCGCCGTACAGAATGGCCTCGGGCTTGCGCTCGGCTACCAAATCGCAGATCAAGCGAGCGTAGACCTCCGCGTCGTTCTGACGCAGGCGCTCGTCACGACAGACCAGAACTTCGTCCGCACCGGCGCAAATCAGATGCTCCAGGTCCCCGAGTGAGCCCTCGGGGCTCATGCCGACCAGTGCCACCAGACGGCAGCCGCGGGCATCGGCAAGCTCGCGCCCCTTGCCCATGAGCTCGAAGGCCACGGATGCAACGGCATCGTGCTCGTCAGTCTGCACGAAGATCCAGATGTCTCGATATGCGTCAAGGTCTGCCGCGCCGGCGGCCTCGTCGCGCTCAATCGAGATGGCGTTGACGGGGCAGGCGTCGACGCACCCACCGCACAGGATACAGCCGTCGGTTACGCGGGCACAGCGATTGGGGCGCTCACCCTCCACCACAATGCCGCCCGAGGCGCAGGCGCGAACGCAGCGACCGCAGCCGATACAGGCTTCGCTATCGATAATCAGCCCGCTCATCTATGCCATCCCCTCAATAATCTTGGCAAGTTTTACCGCCTGCTCGGACGCCGTTCCCTCAACGGCCTCGCACGTTTGGTCACGGTCGGGCACAAACGAGCGCACGACCTGCGTCGGTGATCCGGCAAGACCGCAACGCGCGGGGTCGGCGTTCACGTCGGCGGCACTGACCACGCGCACGTCCGCCTCCTCCGCCGCGCGAATACCGGCAATACTCGGCATACGCAACTGGCCAATCTCCTTGGCAGTCGTCATCGCGCACGGCATCTCAAGACACACCGTCTCCTCGCCGGCATCGCATCCGTGAACGAGCGCCAGCGAGCCACACGTCGTAAAGCCCGCGCTTTGCACGCAGCTCACGTCGGTCACGCAGGGAATCTCAAAGGCACCGGCAAGCTCGGGACCAATCTGGGCCGTATCGCCATCCACCGCCATCTTGCCGCAGATGAGCAGGTCGAAGTCCTCGTCGAGTGCCTCGATGCCGCATTTGAGAGCATAGGTGGTCGCCAGGGTATCGGCACCTGCAAAGGCGCGATCGGTCAGCAGCAGCGCGTCGTCGGCGCCTCGAGCGATGCAGTCGCGCAGCAGCGACTCGGTCGCGGGGATGCCCATCGACACCACCGTCACGCGCACATCCATGCCAAAGCCGATAAAGTCGTCCTTCAGCGCCAGCGCGCATTCCAAAGCGCTCGCATCAAAGGGATTAATGACCGCCTGCTTGCCATCGCGCACGATGGTATTGGTCTTGGGGTCCATCTTGACCTCGGTGCTGCCCGGCACGGCCTTGACGCACACCACCATATGGAAATCGCTCATCTTCACGCGCCCCCTTTCTGGACGAGCTCATCCAAGAGCTTCTCCGAAAACAGGTTGCCGCGACCCAGCTGCCCGTCGGGATCGAGCTGGAGCTTGAGCCGCGCCGACTCGACCATGGCCTCGTGACCGTACATCGTCTCTAAGAAGCCCGCCTTGATCTTGCCGACGCCGTGCTCGGCAGAAACGGCACCGCCCATAGCCGTTACCTCCGCAGCCCACTGGGCAAACAGCTCGCCACCGCGACGGTAGTCCTGCGCGTCGCGCGGCAGGATGTTCACATGCAGATGGTTGTTACCGATGTGCCCCCAGGCAGCAGATTCAAGCCCACTTTCGGCTAACGTGCGGCGATAGAGCGCGACAACGTCCGCCAGGCGCGCATTGGGCACCGACATGTCCGATCCCAGCTTGGTGATGGTGGGGTCGGTGCGGCGACGCTCGTCGATAAGCATATTGACGCTCTCGGGCACCGCATGACGGAAGAATCGCTGGCGTTCGCGATCGACCTCGGTGCGCGCGACCCAGGTCGCATCGTCACGACCGCCCGCAAGCTCCAGCACCCAGCCCAAGTGATACAGTTCCTCAGTCGCCTGCTTCTCGTCATCGCAATCGAGTTCCACGTAGACGCAGACCTTGGCCTCTTTGTCGAGCGCCGGCAGCGAGGCAAACGCCGTCGACTGCTCGCGCTGGCGGCGCAGGATATCCAGGGCTCCGGTATCGAAATACTCAATGGCCGCGGCATGGGATAGGACGGGACGCACGGAATCGGTAAAGGACACCGCCTTGTCCTCGCTATCGAAAAAGCAACTCACACCCCATACGACCGAAGGTGCCGCCTGCAGGGCGATCTCGAGCTCGGTAATGACGCCGAGCGTGCCGCATGCACCGATAAAAAGATCGATGGCGTCCATATCGTCCGCAACAAAATAACCAGAGGCATTTTTGGTCTTGGGCATGGTGTAGTCAGGAAGATCAAGCTCGAGTGTATGACCCTCTGCCGTCACGAGCGACAGGCGGCGGCCCTGGGCAAAAGCCTTGCCGCGCTGAAACTCAAGCAAATCGCCATCAGCCAGCGCGACGTGGAGTCCCGTGATATGCGGGCGCATGGGACCGTAAGCGTAGCTGCGGGCGCCGGAGGCGTTGCATGCCGCCATGCCGCCCAAACAGGCAGATGCCTCGGTGGGATCGGTGGGAAAGAACTGCTCGGGGGACTCTTGGAACTCCTCGTAGGCCTCAAGCGATGCCTGGTCCCAACCAGCGGTCGGCAGTACCTTCTTGCTCAGCTGCTTACGCAGCTCCGAGAGCACAACGCCCGGCTCCACGCGCAGCAGATATTGGCCTTGTTCATCGCAGCGAAGGCCCAAGTAGCGATTCATACGGGAAGTATTGAGGATATGCCCACCGTGGGGCACGGCACCGGCGGCAAGGCCGGTTCGGGCGCCCTGAACCGTTACCGGGACACGCTCGGCATGGAGCGTTTCCAAAACGGCACGGACCTCGTCTTCCGTTGTCGGAAACGAGATGCTCGATGCTTCGCCCGATGCGCGAGATTCATCGCGGCCATACTCCTCGAACTCGTCGGTGAAGGGTTTAATGGTTGCAGACACGCGAACTCCCCCTTTAGCTAACTACAGTGTTTGCAGGGAGATGTTACCGCATCGTTTCGTCGACGTGTTCGAGACCGTCTCCATAATTGGCGTTTTTTACGTTCGTGCAATTCGGCGAACGGCAAGGCTTCCTCGGCAGACGATGCTTTTGACACATATCGCCCCGCCGTCGCCGACCGCTCGATTGTCGCTCGAAAAAAGTTGAAGTAATTTTTCCCACCTTTTACCTGCGGAGATGTCAATCCGTCAAGCATTTGGTCAGAAATTGGTCAAGTAGCGGCTGATACGGTCGGCATCGACAGCCAAAACCGATAGAAGTTTGGCCCCAGAAGCAGGGAGGTTCCCATGGCATATTACTGGCCCCAGTACGGCGTCGCCATCGAGGTCGACGACGATCCCTATCTCCTGCCTTTCGACGAAGAGGCGTTCCCCGATACGGCGGTCTACCACGTCACCACCGATGTTATCTGCGACCCCGAGTCGTTCTCGGCGCTCGCCCACCACATCGCGCGTATCCACGACATCGAGCTCCCTCACGACTTTGACGAGCTCATCTACTCGCGCCGCCTGATGCTTCACATGCTCTTTGGAGCGGACCCGTCCACGTTCGCACGTGTCTACACCACCAAGGACGCCGCATGAGTGCGAAGAAGCCGCCCCGCCTCGCAGGACTGGGGCGTCGCAAGAAACTCGTCGTTGTCTGTCTGGCTATCGTCTGCGCCCTCATCGCCGTAGGGCTATACGCCTGGCAGTCGCAGCCCGTGCCCGAAGCGGGTGCCTCAGTCACGACGGCAGAGGGTAAATCGCGACAAGAAATCCAAGATGAGCTCGATGCCATCGTCCGCGACAACATGATGACGATTTCGGTCGCGCCGGTCGCTCAGCTACAGGAGGACGGCAAGCTGCGCGTCAACGTGCAAAACGTCCAAGACAATAAATTTCCCCAGCGATTCCGCGTCATCCAAAACGACGAGACCATGTACGAATCCGGTGTGGTCGAGACCGGCAAGACAATCGAGACGTGCCCCGCCGGCGACATCAAAGAAGGCGAGGCATACATCGAGATCCAGGCACTCGATGCCAAGACCCTCGACAGCCACGGCAATCCGACACGTGTCAAGGTACGGGTTGAGCAAGCCGAGAACTAGCTTTTTCGGCCGACGCGGCACCGCACGCAATTCACCAGCATTCGTCCAATCATCGCGGGGACGGCCCGCGGCGAATAGAAAGGAACGACCATGGACATCACCAGGAACATGAACGGAGCCAGAGCGCTCGTCGTGGGCGCAGGGCTCGCGCTCGCGCTCGCAATGGGCGCCGCCCCGACGCCAGCTCTGGCAGCCGGGCGCGTTGGAACCACGAAAGTAATGGTCAGGACCGAGATCGACAACGTAGAGTTCAAAGTTCCGACGGTTATTCCCTTCGTCGCCAAGGCCGACGGCACGCTTCAGGGCCCCTCAGAAGACGCGACCACCATCGACAATCATTCGGCCTACGGTATCCATGTCACCAACATGAAGATCGACGCCATGAACACCTGGACCATTGCCGCCGACGCCAAGGCCGGAACCGCGCAGAATTCCATCGACTTTAAGGTCGGCCCCGACGGCGCACTCCAGAACGCCAGCGCCGCAATGCAGGAGACGGGCCTCGATCTTTCCAAGAATGCAGCCTTCGACATGGGCTACCAGGGCATTGCCGGCGGCACGGACAAAATTAAGCTCAAGACAAGCGGAAACGTCGCCCGCGTCACGCGCGACATCTTCCGCGTAACCGGCGAAGGCGATCAGGTTGCAACGATCACCTGGACGGTCGAGCCCGGTGCGCACACGGCATAAGGCCGTCGCCCTGGCCGCCGCCGTCAGTATCCTAGCGTTTGGGCCAGCCATGGCCTTTGCCCAGCAAGAACAGGCGCAGGCCGCCACGCAGGTGACGGTCGACCTCTCGGAGCTCGACCGCGGCAACTGCAAGGAACCGTTGGCACAGACAGACGACAGACGATGGCTCTTGGCAGCAGGCGCCACGGCAGCAGGCGCGGGAACCGCCGGCCTCGGTCTGCACATCAAACGCAGCCAGAAACGAAACACGGACAGGCCGCACTAAATTAGCTAAGGAGACCCCATGGCATCGAAGAACCTTTTGCCCGTCGTCGCACTCTGCGGCGCGCTCGCAACCGGAACGCCTGTCGCCGCTTGGGCGACTCCCGTCATGGCAGACTCCTTACCAGCAGCCCTAAGCTCCGCACCAAATCCGTCGAGCGCCATTGCGTGCAAGCGTTTTTCGTTCGCACAGGCCGCAATCTCAACCTCGGGATGCCTTCGTCGTAATACGGACGGCTCGATAGTCGTGGATATCAATCGTTCGAACAAGGCAAACGGCTCCCAGGCGGGGTGCGCCGTCTGCACGTGGCGCTCGATTGTGCTCGATGCAGATGGCGATCCGTGCGATTTGGGGTTGCGCATCGATATCGCTTCGGTCGATGACTCGGCGAACGGAGCGAAGGTCGCCTTCGACGGTGCGTTTTTCGAGAAAGGAGGCGGTATATGTCTGGGCTGCGCCGCCGCGAATGCAGACGATGTGCAGCCCACCCTCTCATTCACGGCATCGCTGCGGCTGACCAAGGCGGGCACCGATGCCATCGCGGCGGGAGAAGCATCCCTGCTGTTCTACGCCGCCAGTACCGAAGACACAGACATTCATTTCGAGAAGCCGGCCGGATCGCTCAGCCTTACGCGCGGGACGGAGGCAGGCCCTATTGAAATCGATGCCCACGCGCAAAGCAGGCAACGCATTCTTGCCGACCCGGCGCTTCTCGAGATGGAGTGGAACGGATCCGGAGCCGTCGGGATTGTCCCCTCCGCGCTTGACGCCAAGACGCTCCCCTCAAACGACGAACCCATCAACGCAACCATACAAGAAGAGAGCACGGACAAAGAAGCAGGTGCGGGCGACACGCCGTCGCCGACAAACAGCGTCCCAGCTTCTTTCGAAGCACCAAATGAGCCCGCTACCGGTCCAAACGATCCCGAGCTCGCGGACAGTCTGGAGCTTGCTGGTCCTCAGGAGATCGATGAAGGTAACTGCTGCGTGCTTGCCGCCCTCGACCACACAGAGGTCATCGATGCTGCAAACATCGAAGTTGCCGCCGCCAATCAGCCCGTCCGCAAGTCGGCCATCATCGCATTTCCCGAATCCATCGAAGTCGTCTATTTGCCATCGGGCGAGGTCGTGGCCCCAACGCTGCTCACCTTGTTGGGCGCCAAGAATACTCGAAACGAAATTAAAAAGGTCACGGTTGTCGACCCTGCAACCACCGCTAAACTGCGTCTATACGCCGTTGCCCCAGACGGAGGCAAGACCTTGGAATTCGATGGCGACACACTTCTAGCCTGGCGACGTCTGGACATTATGCAAGACGTCTCGTATCAGATCGAACTCGAAGGGTTTGATCGTGCCCGCGATGCCAATATCATCGCCGCGGCTATTGAATCCCCGCAGCGGCTTATGACACTGCGCTTTGACTACTACCCCTATGTCCCGACAACCACCTGAGGCTTAAATGCTGCGCATCATTCCTAATACCACTTATATAACGTATTAGATGAGTCGCGATGTGCCTCGCATTTCGTTCTGCTACGATTGCCACGTTGGCATCAATACAGGAGGGCTCATGCCGGGCTTGGGAACAATCATCAACGTTGCGCTTTTAGTTGCGGGCGGTCTTTTGGGATTAGCGGGCGGCCGCTTCATTACACCGCACATCCAAGACACGCTCATGAAAGCATCGGGGCTGTGCGTCCTGTTTATCGGCCTGGGCGGCACCATGCAAAAGATGCTCATCATCGATGGAAAGGCGCTAGCGACCACCGGTACCACCATGCTCATCGTCTCATTTGCGCTCGGTTCGCTCATCGGCGAGGCCATCAACTTGGAGGCCGCCATCGAGAACCTTGGCGAATGGCTCAAGCGCAAGACTGGCAGTGAGGGCGATAACAAGTTCACCAACGCTTTTGTCTCGACTTCACTCACCGTGTGCATCGGCGCCATGGCCATTGTGGGATCGATCCAGGACGGCCTGCTCGGCGACTGGTCAACGCTTGCCCTCAAGGGCGCACTGGACTGCATCATCGTCTGCACCATGACGGCCTCGCTTGGCCGCGGCTGCATCTTCTCCGCCCTGCCCGTCGCCGTGTTCCAGGGGACGATCACGTTGTTTGCCGGCGCGCTCTCCCCCATCATGACCACAGCTGCCCTCAACAGCCTTTCGCTCGTAGGTTCCATGCTCATCTTCTGCGTCGGCGTCAACCTCATCCGTCCTCAGACCTTCCGCACGGCCAATATGCTTCCCTCCGTCGTCATCGCCGTCATCTACGCCCTCCTGTTCTAAATCTATCAACGCATCGGTATCTCGAACATCTGTTTGATGCTGTGCTATGATATGAGGTCACCGTAGCTGCGTTCGAGAGGAGGAGCGGTGGCCGACCAGGACATCAAGATGCTCATCGAGCGCATTATGGCCGAGGCCCGGACCCATCAGTCCGCCCGCTTCTCAAACGAAACCTACGCAGACGAGCCGATTCTCAAAACCGGCCGACAGATGCAGAATTTCCTCCCCGACCAGTACCGTAAAATGCGCGAGATATCGCGCTGGCAGGATGACCCCAAGGGCGGTGCGGGCCGCTGGCTTTCGGAAGCCGAGCTTTTTTACCGCCAGGGCCTGCTGATGGCCGACTTTGAGGACGACTGTCCCTACAACGGCACCTTTAAGTCGTACTTTCCCACCTACAACGCCATGAGCGACCGGCAACTGCGCGGCTACTTTACCTGGCGTGCCCAAGTGCGCCGCGGAACCGTCGAGGAAACGTCTACGTCCTTTGCCTTTCTGTATCTCTATGAGCTGATCTGCGGCATTGGCGTAGATAATCCACTCGATGGTTTTAACAAGATCAAGGCTTTTTGGGATGTCTATCGCGCCTTCGAGCCCGGCATCGACCGGTTTGCGCGCGTGTGGCTGCAAGATTACGCCGTGTTCCACGGGCTCGACCCCAAGCTGCTTCGCGACTCTAAAACCGTCATGTTCGATAACGCCCTTATCGAACTGCGGCGCGCGGCACGAGACCTTGTACCGGCACCGTCCGGCCAGACCCCTAAGCGTCGCAAAACCTCCGAGCCCACGCTCCCCCTTCCGCCCGATGAGGTGCGCGAGGAGCGACTCATGGCCGCCATCAACGCCCTCTCCACGTACAACCTAAGTAGCTCGCGGCTCGACCGCAGCCACCACCGCGATCTGCGCCACGTGGCGTGCGCCGTGTATGTCCGCATGGTGCGCTACTATGACACGCACCGAAAGACCGGCATCGTGGCAAGTTTATTTGGGGAGGAGACGGCCATGCCCTACACCATGTTTGCCTCGGCCGTATTCTTTGCGCCCGAGCGCCACGAGGACTGCGAATACCGTCTGGACCCCATCCATATCTACCGTTGCCAAAACGGTTTTTGGGAATGCATGCGGATTCACGGCAGCAGACAAAAGAGCAGCAAACTTGGCGAGATGATGCGCGCCTGCGACCAACGCCTGCACCTAGCCCTGGACCCTGCCCATCCCCTTAAGGAAGAAAAGGTCCCCAAATATCTGGCCAAGATTATCGATGACGAGATTGTGGCATGGCTTTCGTGGGACGCCGCACACCAGCCCGTCAAGATCGATATCGATTTGAGCCAGCTGGGGCACATTCGGAGCGCTGCCGCACAAACGCGCGAAGCGCTTTTGATCGACGAGGAACGCGAGGACGGCGCGTCCGCAGAAGCCGAGGCAGCGGACTCAGGGCAACCGGAAGCCGAGCCCGTAGCCGACGCGACGGTCGAGGCGGTCGCGGCGGCCGCAGGGCAGGACGAGTCCGACGAGCCGACCATATCCACCGAACAGTTTGGTGTCGTGGCACCGCTTCTCGCGCCGACGCCCGCGTTCGCAGCTGCTGCGCCCGCTGACGCCACGAACGAACTCGCGCCCGCCGCAGACGCCTATCTCCGCGCGCTGCTCGAGCACAACGCAGTACAGGCGGAATCGGCGGTAGTGCAATCGGAGCAGAGCGAGGACATGCTCGTCGATACCATCAACGAGGCGCTCTTTGACCTGGTGGGCGACACCGTAATTGAATTTAGCGCGGCAGGGCCGCAGATTATCGAGGACTATGAAGCAGACGTGAGAGGATACCTAGACCATGAGTGATACCGCATCCGCAGCACCTCGCGTGCCCAAGCGCGTCGCTGCCGTCATTCTCAACTCGCTCAAGGGCGGCGTGGTCCCGCGCATCGGCCTTCCTTACATCACCGTAGGGCGTGAGGTCGAGATCCGCGCCCTGCTCACCGATCTGAGTCTCATCGCCGACGGTGGCGCGAGCTTCCGCTTTCTGGTCGGTCGTTACGGCGCCGGCAAGAGCTTTTTGCTCCAGACTATCCGCACGCACGCCATGGGCGAGGGATTCGTCGTCGCTGATGCCGACCTGTCGCCCGAGCGCCGCCTGCAGGGCGGTCAGGGACAGGGCCTTGCCACCTACCGCGAGCTCATCCGCAATATATCGACCAAGACGCGCCCCGAGGGCGGTGCGCTCAACCTTATTCTGGATCGCTGGGTCGCCTCGTGTGTCGACGTCGACGAGTCTGTCGTCAATGCCCAACTGGCCCCGCTCGAGGAGATGGTCCACGGCTTCGACTTCACCCGCATGCTTCGCCGCTATCGCATGGCCGCATCCGGGGGCGACGAAGAGACCATGAGCCGCGTGACCAAATGGATTCGCGGCGAATACCGCACCAAGAGCGAGGCGCGCGCCGAGCTGGGCTCCTCGACCATCATCAGCGATGACGACTGGTACGACTACGTTAAGCTCATTGCGCGCTTTTTGGTTTGCAGTGGCTACAAGGGCATGCTGGTGCTCATCGACGAGCTCGTGAATCTGTATAAGATTCCCAACGCCATCACGCGCCAATACAACTACGAGAAGATCCTGACTATGTACAACGACACGCTCCAGGGCAAGGCGCAGTACCTGGGCATGATCATGGGCGGCACGCCAACCTCCATCGAAGACCGCCGCCGCGGCGTGTTCTCCTACGAGGCCCTGCGCAGCCGACTCGCTCAGGGCCGCTTTGCGCGCGAAGACCTTAAGGACATGCTCGCGCCCATCATCCGCCTGCAGCCACTCACCTACGAGGAGCTACTGGTGCTCATCGAAAAACTCATGCAAATTCACGCCGGCTACTTTGGCTGGACGCCCACGCTTACCGAGAACGACTTGGTGGACTTCCTCAAGATCGAGTTCGGTCGTGTGGGAGCCGACACGCACCTAACACCGCGTGAGGTTATTCGCGACTTTATCGAGCTGCTCGATATCCTGTGCCAGAACCCCGACGCCAACGTAGCCGAGCTGCTGCAAAGCGTCGGCGGCGACGCGCTGGCGCCGGCAGCAGCAACAGGCGACACCGGCACCGCAAGCGGTGAGCGTAACTTCGCCGAGTTCACCATCTAACCTACCAAAAAGGGACAGGTTTATTTTGGCAGGTTTTATCTGGGCAAACGTTGAAGCAGTAATGCAGCAAGCCGTTGCCAGCCGCGTTGAGAGATTCGTTGTTGAAAGGAGGCCCCGTGAACGCCTTTGACCGCTATGCCCCGTTTATCCAAGACTTCATCTACTCCCACGATTGGGAGAGCTTGCGCTCTATCCAGGTTGCGGCGGCAGATGCCATCTTCAACACGCAGGACAATGTGCTCCTGACGGCATCAACGGCTTCCGGCAAAACCGAGGCGGCCTTCTTTCCCATCCTGACCGAGTTTTGGGAGAACCCGCCCGCAAGCGTGGGCGCCCTCTACATTGGCCCCCTCAAGGCGCTCATCAACGACCAATTCGTCCGCCTCAACGACCTATGCGAAGAAGCCGATATCCCCGTCTGGCACTGGCATGGCGATGTCTCGCAATCACACAAGGCCAAACTCATCAAAAAACCGAGCGGCATCCTACAGATTACGCCCGAGTCGCTCGAGGCGCTCCTGATCCATAAACACATGGCGATCCCGCGCATGTTTTGCGACCTGCGCTACGTCGTCATCGACGAGGTCCACTCGCTCATGCGCGGCGACCGTGGCGGGCAGACGCTCTGCCTTATCGAGCGACTCTCGCGCATGGCCGGCGTACAGCCTCGCCGCATTGGCCTTTCGGCTACCATCGGCGACCCCGAGCGCACGGGCGCTTTTCTCTCACAGGGAACGGGACGCGACTGCGTTATCCCCCGCTTTGAAGAACCGCGCCGCGTGTGGCGCATCTCCATGGAGCACTTCTACAACTCGGGTCCCCAGGCACAGCAGCGGGGATTCATGGGCACAGGTCCACAGGAAGCTGAGGTACTCGCATGCGAGCGCATTGAGACGGCGGTGCCCGCGGCGCTGCCCGCATCCGGACAAGACATGTGCCACAGCGGACAGCTTGCACATGAAGAACGCCGTCAACGTCGCGAGCAGGCGCGGGGCAAGGCCGCTCCCAAAGACCGTCGCACTTCCTCGGCCCCCGAGGGCGAAGTCGACATCCCACGAGCGACCGAGCAGGCGCTTCTCAACCCCACCGACACGGCGCCCGACAACGCCGACCCCGGTATGGGCTATATCTTTGAGCATACGCGCGGCCGCAAGTGCCTGGTCTTTGCCAACTCGCGCGAGGAGGCAGAGGCCGTGTGCTCCATGCTGCGCAGCTACTGCGAGAGCCGGCACGAGCCCGACCGCTTTCTCATCCATCACGGCAATCTTTCGGCATCGCTACGCGAGACGGCCGAGGAGCTCATGCGCGACGAGGAGCAGACGCAGACAACCGTCACCACCTCTACGTTGGAGCTCGGTATCGATATCGGCCGCCTGGAGCGTGCATTTCAGATCGATGCGCCGTTTACCGTCAGCTCCTTTTTGCAGCGCATGGGGCGCACAGGCCGTCGCGATCTTCCGCCCGAGATGTGGTTTGTCATGCGTGAGGAAGAACCCGAGCCGCGCACGATGATGCCCGAAACCATTCCCTGGAAGCTCCTGCAGGGTATCGCGCTCGTACAACTCTATCGCGAGGAAAAGTGGGTCGAGCCGCCCGAGCTCGATCGTCTCCCCTACAGCCTGCTCTATCACCAGACTATGTCGACCCTCGCCAGCACCGGCGAGCTCACGCCGGCCGAACTTGCCCAACGCGTGCTCACGCTCAGCTATTTCCACCGTGTCTCGGCAGACGATTACCGTGTGCTGCTACATCACCTCATTAAGATCGACCATATCCAGGTCACCGAGGGCGGTGGGCTCATCGTGGGCCTCGCGGGCGAGCGCGTCATCAACAACTTTAAGTTCTACGCCGTGTTCCAGGAAAACGAGGAGTTTACCGTTCGCAGCGAATCGGCCGAGCTGGGCACGATCGTTAATCCGCCCCCGCCCGGTGAGCGCATCGCCATCGCCGGACACTGCTGGATTGTCGAGGAAGTGGACTGGAAGCGCCACACTGTCTTTGCCACGCAGGTCAAGGGCCGTGTGCCGGCCTACTTTGGCGACTGCCCTGGAGACATTAACACGCATGTGCTCGAGCGCATGCGCCAAGCGCTCACTGAGCACGCAACATATCCGTACCTTATGGGTAACGCACGGGCTCGTTTGGCGCAGGCTCGTCATACCGCCGAGATTTCGGGCGCGGGAACTAAACCGCTCATCAACCTGGGCGGCGATACCTGGGTGCTCTTCCCCTGGTTGGGCAGCTACGCCTTCCTAGCACTCGAGCGCATGCTTAAAATCAAATGCGCCGCTGAGCTGGGCCTTCGCGGGCTCGATCCGTCACGCCCGTACTTTATGCAGTTTAAGATGAAGGCCGACGAGGAGACGTTCTTTGAGGTGCTCGCCGCCGAGGCCGAGAAGGACTTCGATCCCATCGAGCTCGTCTATCCTGGCGAGGTGCCTTACTTTGACCGCTACGACGAGTTTGTTCCCGAAGAGCTCGTGTGCAAGGGCTTTGCCGAAGGCGTGCTCGACATCGAGGGTATGAAGCAGCGTGTCCGCAGCTGGCGCGACCACGCCTAAGACCAGTCTTTTTTGGGACGGGGAGACTTACTTGTCGTGAAGAACGGTGCCGAGGAAGTCAGCGTCAAAAGGCACGGCTTCGGCAAAGGCGTAGTCGCCGTCACTGGCGATGAGCAGGTAGTTTTCCTCGCCGCCGAACTCCGTATCGCCACATGGGACCACCCAGACGTGGGCGAATACCTCGAGCGCCGTGGCAGCGCAGTCGCGCAGGAACGTCACGTCGCTCCCCTCGTTTGCGCTCACGATATTGGCAACGTAAATACCCCCAGGGTTCAGGCTACCCCGCACCAAACGCAACGCCTCAACCGTCGCCAGCTCGCGTACGGGCTCGGCACCGCCAAAGCAATCGCTCACGACCACGTCGTAGCGACGATGGCCCACGCTCGTCACACCCAGATACGATCGAGCCTCGGCGGTAATCACCCGTAGGCGATCGCCCGCCGTGCGCTCCAGCTCGTCTAGGTAGAACCAGCGGCGGGCCAGACGCGTAATCTCTCCGTCATACTCGATGACATCCATGCACAAGCCCTCGTGTGACATCAGAGCGAACTTAGGATAAGCAAACCCGCCGCCGCCCAGCATAAGCATGCGGTCGATACCGTGACCATAAGCGTCACGCATTGCGCCCTCGGCCTCAAAAACATCGTCAAACGCGCGATAGTATGCAAAGACCGGCTCCGCCCAACGCTCGCCAACGTAGCTCGCGCTTTGGTAGACGCCGCCTTGCACCAATACGCGGACTTCGTCGCCGCCCTCATCGTGCACGCGCTTCACACGTGCCAGCCCATTGCGGGTCCTCGCGACCTGCAGGCAGGCAGCACGAACAGCGACAGCGGCCGCACCAAGCGCCGCGGCTCCCAGAGCAACGCCGGCAACGACGCCGGCAGAAACACTCGGCTTGTTCATCTAGAGCTCCTTTTGCAGATAAAGGCCATGGTCATAAAATCCAAGATGGCGATAGTACTCGCGCGTACCGATCGCGCTGATCACGTTGATGCGCGCATAGCCCGCGTCCCGCGCCATCTGGCACGCACGCTCCACCAGCGACCGCCCCAGTCCATGATGCTGAGCCGCCTGGCCTTGATCTCCCATGCGCGCCGCCATGCCGTACACGTGCACCTCGCGAATCATCGCCTCCTCCGGCCCCGTCGGCAGCTCGTCCGCGTGCGCGGCAACAAACGAACGGTCGGGCAGCGACAGGCGCAAAAAGCCGGCGATCTTGCCTTCGGGCGTCACCCACTGCAAAAAGCGTTCACGCGTCACCGGCGTCTCGTAAGCGACTTCATCAAGAAACAGTTCATCCAAGTCGGCACCCGCCGTGCTGATCTCGCGATAGCGAATCTCACGCACCGTCGCACCGTCACCCCGAGCAGCCAGGCGGTTCTCGACGAGCTGACGCAGGTTGGGCTTCTTGTTGCCCACCATGATGTCATCGGAACTAAAGTCGCGAATCATGCGGCTGATGCGGCAGAATGCCGGCGTCACCACGATGTCATCGGCCAGCACATCGAGCAGTTCTTCCTCGGTATAGGGGCGCCACACGCCGCGCTCGTAGCAGCCCACCAGGCGCGAGCCCTCGATGAGCGCACACGGGTAGACTTTGACCTCGTCGGGCATAAAGGCCCCCTCGGTCATAAAGCGCTCGTAGTCGCGCTTGTCCCCCTCGGGTGTGGCGCCCAGCAAGTTGAGCATAAAATGCGCATGGATCTTAAAGCCAAACAGGCGCGCAAGCGAAAACGCCCGCTCAATCTGCGCCACCGAAATGCGACGCTCGTTGATATCGAGTAGATGCTGGTCAAGGCTTTGGATGCCCATCTGTATCTTGGTGCAGCCCAGGCGGCGGATGAGCGTAAGCGCCTGCGGCGTTACGGTATCGGGGCGCGTCTCGATAACGAGTCCCACCACGCGATGCTTCGCCGTCTCGTTGATGCGCTGCTGACGCTCGAGCTCCTCCATCGTTGCCGTCTGCCACTCGGTGACCTCGCCCCACGGCGTACCGGGGCCGTACAGACGACGCACCGCGCGGTTATAGCCGACCACGGCAGCATCCACACGCTCCTGCTCGTCGGCAACGCCGGCAGCGAGCTTGGCCTCGTCTGTCGCAATGCCGGCAGCCCGATAGCACTCGCGGCGCTCTGTTACCACCGGCGGCAGGGCATCGGCGGGAGCGTCATCGAGCAGGCGCCCCGCCTCAGCACGGCTGATGCCCGGACGCGCCAACATGGGGTTTGCCGCCACGCCGGCGACGGCATCGTCATTGAGCGCACGGAAAAGCTCGGACATAAACCACGTCTGATACCCTTGCGGATAGTCGCTCCAGGTGCCACCGAGCACGATAAGCTCGATCTTGTCGATCGCATGCCCCATCTGCGAAAGTGCGGTCAGGCGAGCGCTCACCTGCAAATACGGGTCAAAGCAATTTTGTTCCGCACGGGCGCACGCCGGCTCGGCGTGCAGATAGCTTTTGGGCATGCGCAGATCGTTGGGGCAAAACAGACAATCGCCCGAGCACGGCCACGGCTTGGTGATGACGGTAATGGTCGCCACGCCCGAAGCCGTGCGGCGCGGCTTCATGCGCAGCACCTGCAGCAGCTGACGCTCCAGCTCGGCATCGACATTCCATCCAGCCCAACGAGCCGGCTTCTCACGTTTAACCCGCTGGTAGAACGGCAGCAGACGGCGCTTGGCCAGATCTCGTTTGTCGGCACCCTCACGGCGCGCCTCGGCATGTATCAGTTTGACGAGCGCCTTGTCGTCCACGGTCTCACCGCGACGCAGAGCCTCGAGTATGTTCAAAATAATCTGTTCCATGCCCCCATTGTAAAGGCAAAGGCGCCGGAGCCAGCCTCGGCCCCGACGCCTCCATCAAAGAGCACGCCTATATACACCGGTCTCCGAAACCCGCACGTCACTCCGGATCAAACGACATGTCGCCCGAACCGACCTTAAAACGATACGTGGCAGACTTATCACCGTTGTCGAATTCAAGATTCAATATGGTCTCACCATCGTAGCCAAGCGGAAGGAAATCGCTCTCGAAGTCACCGCTGCCCACGGTGAGGCTCGCCTTAAAGCCCGTAGAGTTCGGAACCGATATCTCCACATCGCCCGAGCCCACGCTTACGTCCATCGACTTCGCGGGGGCCTGGTAGAGCTCGAACGTCACATCGCCCGAACCGACCTCGGCATTCAGGGTGTCGGTAACAGTGCCCGCGAACTCGATGTCTCCCGAGTCCAACGTCAGGTTGAAGTCATGACACGCAATGTCCGTGACCGCCAGATCGCCCGATCCTACATTCGCCGTAATGCCCACCATGTTATCGGCAACTTCACGCGGCAGTTCGACGGTAACCGTGCGGTCAATGGCGCGCTCGTCATCGCAATCGAACTGGCGGATCTTAAGCGTAGAGCCCTTGATCTCAGCCAGGTTCTGGGTCGCCGCATCGTAAGCAGTGGCTCCTTTTGCCACACGGCCGCTTTCGATAACACGCACCGGTCCGCCGGAGACGTGTTTGACCTCGACCGTGCCCGACGTCACATCCAGGTCAAGCGATGTGAACGCGTCGGCATCAAACGTTTCGCTCGAAAGCTGCTGAGGCCGAGCAGAATAGTTGCCGCCATCCGAAATATCGTCATCGTCAACCTCATCATCCAGGCCAGACAAGCCGGATGCAAAATCGCTAAGGCCCCATGGTCCATCGTAATGAATCAATGTCCGCGAAATACCAAAGACAAGCCCGATGATGAGCAAAAACGCTCCGACGCCAACGCCCAAACGCACCTTGGACTCATGTGAGAGCTTCATCATTCATCACCTTCTTTGGCACTCGGCTCAGCGGTGGTCGCGGCAGTCATGTCAGTGTCAACCGCAGCGGAAACATCCTGCACCCGAGTCCTGGCCGCCACCGGCGCCGGCCCAACCTGGATATCCCCACGTGCCCAATCGCCATCGAGCGCACGCGCCACCCAGTGATAGATGGGAATCGTAAAGAAGACCAGCGCGGCAAAGGGGCCGGTGCCAAACGGGAACATCAGCAAAAAGAACAGCAGCCAGCACACGGCCCAATACGGAAACGACTGGAACGGACCCTTCGCCGGAGTCGGGCCGGCAGCGCTGCCGCTCGTCACTTGCGCCGTTGCGGCATTGGCAGCCTGCGCGCTCCAGCTTGCCGCCTGCGCCGCCTTGGCCGCGGCATCACTCGCCTGCGTTGCTGCCTCAGTCGCACGCGCCGCCGCCTCGTGGGTGCGGGCGCGCTCTGCAGCCTCGGCCTCGCGCTGACGGGCGCGGTCCTCGTTCTCAAACTCGATGTCGTCTTCGATCTCGTCGCTCGGATTGAGCAGCTCGTCCAAGCTCACGCCATAGAGCTTGGCGAGCGAGATCAGATTCTCGGTATCGGGCGAGCTCTCCGCGCGTTCCCATTTGCTGACCGCCTGGCGCGACAGCCCCAGCTTTCTCGCCAGCCCTTCTTGGCTAAAGCCCTTACTGCGACGAAGGTCGGCGAGCCGCTGCGCAGTTTCTACATTCATGGTTCCTCCTATGCTTTTGCCAGCCGTGCCGCCGGACCGTTTTGTTCTTAAGGCGCCTTGCACAGTTAAAAATCTATCCGCCACCGCCAAAAACATGCCACCTATTCTAGTGAGATTTTTGACAACCGGCGGTTGCGGGCGCATATGAGCTGCGGAAATGTGTCCAAACAAAGCAATGACCCGCCGCTTGGTTGTCCCCGTTACGGCGTTAACGGTAGTATGGTCGTACTGTTTATTCCGCACCGCCAACGGAGGGAGTCCCGCGCCGTGAACCGCGATTTCGCCTCATCGCTCATCCAGCTCAACAATACGTTCTATCGCGAGCACTCCGCCTCCTTTTCCGATACGCGCCAGGCCCCGTGGCCCGGCTGGGTGCGCACTATGGACATCGCGCTCGAGCAGCTCGATGTGGCCACCATCGAGCATCCCGTCCGTGTCTTCGATCTTGCCTGCGGCAATATGCGGTTCGAGAACTTTGCCGCCGGCGGCACGCTTGCCGCCAAGGGCGTAGATGGCGCGAGCCCCTCGGCAGACGCCAGCTGCCCCTTTGAGTTCTACGGCGTCGACTCGTGCCAGGATCTGGCCATCGACGCGCGCGGCCATGCCCTGCGCATCCCCAACTTGCACTTCCAGGAACTCGACGTGCTCGACGCCCTCATGAAGCTCAACCCCGCCAAGACACCCGACGTGCTTTTCGACGCCCCGCTCGCCGACATCTCGGTCTGCTTTGGATTTATGCACCACGTGCCGTCGTGCGAGTACCGCGTACGCGTGCTCGACGCCCTGGTGCGCCAGACGCGCCCAGGCGGCATCATCGCCATCAGCTTTTGGGAGTTTATGAACGACGAGCGCATGGCGCGCAAGGCCGTTCGTGCCGAGGCCCGCGCCGAGCTCACCCCGCCGTTTGAAAGTTACGATTCCGCGCAGTTTGAAGCCGGCGACCACCTCATTGGCTGGCAAAACGACCGCCACGCCTACCGCTATTGCCATCACTTTGACGATCAGCAGATCACCGACCTGGTGCGCGGCGTGCGCACATTCTACAAGAGCGGCGAGGTCCCCGTGCGCGAGCTTGAGCGCTTCCATGCCGACGGTCGCAGCGGCGAGCTCAACCGTTACGTGATTCTCAAGCGCCTGTAGGCATCGGCGACTTGCCGCCGAGCCGCACCGCAACTTTCGGGCAAGCTATGCCCCACCCTTTTCAACCCATTGATGGAACGTGCTGCCATGCGTTCCATACTCATGATCAAGGAGCCTCATGGGAGCCATCCACGTTCGCACGCCTAAGAACTTTGTGCTCGAAGAGCGCCTGGAGCGCTACGCCGATGCCATCGAGACGAGCCCCGAGAGCTATACCGGACATTGGCGTGAAGCATGTACGCCGGCTGGTGGCAAGCCCTTCGCCCGCCTTCACCTGGATCTGGGCTGCGGCAAAGGCACCTATCTGGTTGAGCGAGCCCACTGCGAACCCGACACTCTCTTTATCGGCATGGACCAGGAGCCCATCTGCATTGCCTATGCCGCCCAGAAGATTTGCGAGCAGGAGCTGCCCAATGCGCTTGTGCTGCCCCGAGGCGCCGCATCGCTGCCGCGGCTGTTTGCCGCAGGCGAGCTCGACGCCATCACCATCAACTTTCCCACGCCGCAGCCCAAGGCCAAGTACGCCAAAAAACGACTCGTCCATGTCGACCATCTGATGCTCTACCGCCCGCTCTTTTCAGCCGGCGCCACCGTCACACTGCGAACCGACAGTAAGCCATTGCGCGACTACGCCCTGGGGCAGTTTGCCACGGCCGGCTACGACACGCTTTGGGTAAGCGACGACGTCCGCCGCGACCATCCCGAGCATCCCGAGACCGAATACGAATGCCGCACGCGCGAGATGGGTGCCGTCGTCTATGGCATTTGCGCCACACCCGGCGCGCAGCCCAGCAATGAACAGCTCGCGGCGGGCCGCGCGCAGGAGCAAAGCCTTGCCTGCTACCTGCCCGAAAACCTCGATGAGCTCACCTATGTACCTCTGGGCATGGAAGAGGCCGTCGAGAACTTTAGAAACCGCGCCCGCAAAGGCAAAAAGCGCCTTCCGCAGGAGTCATAGGGGCTTTTGACAGTCACGTCGCCAGCGAGCAAGCGCAAATAGGCACCGACGAACGACCCTCAAGCCTAAGTGAGTAGACTTTTTAGCAATAGCCAAGCACAACCCGCATAGGAACAAGTAAAACCGCAGGTAAATCCCCTACGCAAAAGCCATGTGCTGGCGAAATCGCAAAAAGTCTACTCACTTAGCTCGCGGCCGCACCAAACGGCTGAGCAGAACGCCCATTTCCTGCATTTTCTTTCGCGCTGGCACCCCGCGCCGCCGCTACGCCATAATAGTTGGCGGACAATCGCGAGAGAAAGCAAACACATGGCACAGACCACGACAGATATCGCCGCCAGCACCGTCTCCGGCGCCGGAGCCGCCAGCTCATTCTCGGGCGGCACGGGAACCGAAGCCGAATTCGGCTCACTCGGTGCGCTCTCCCCCACCTGGTGGGAGCCCGAGGACGGCAGCGAGCCCGAACCGTGGCTCACGCCCGACCAGGCCTTCGAGCGCTTCCTTGAATGGACGAGCAATCGCGGTATTGAGCTGTGGGACCACCAGGAAGAGGCCCTCATGGATCTAGCCGCCGGCGATCACGTCATTCTGGGCACGCCGACCGGATCGGGCAAGTCGCTTGTCGCGCTGGGCATGCTCTTTATGGGCATGGCACAGGGCAAACGCTGCTATTACACGGCCCCCATCAAGGCTCTGGTCAGCGAGAAGTTTTTCGACCTTGTGCAGGTGCTCGGCCGCGATAACGTCGGTATGATCACCGGCGACACGCATATCAACACCAAGGCGCCCGTCATCTGCTGCACGGCAGAGATCCTTGCCAACGACGCACTACGCGAGGGCGAAGATGCCGATGTTGGCTGCGTCGCCATGGACGAGTTCCACTACTTTGCCGACCCCGATCGCGGTTGGGCCTGGCAGGTGCCGCTGCTCACCCTGCCTCACACGCAATTCATGCTCATGAGCGCCACGCTCGGCGATGTCACTGCCATCGCCGCCTCACTCGAGGAGCACACCGGCGCTGCTTGCGACTTGGTCGTCGACGCCCCGCGTCCTGTTCCGCTGAGTTACGACTATGTGACGACCTCCCTCGAGGGCACGGTCGAGCTCGCCATACGCCGCGACGAGGCCCCACTCTATATCGTGCACTTTAGCCAGGATGCCGCACTTGCGACGGCACAGTCGCTCGCCAATTTTGGCATTGCCAGCAAGGAGCAGCGCGGGGCCATCAAGGAGGCGGCCAAGGGCACGAGCTTCTCGACGGCCTTCGGCAAAATCCTCAAGCGCTTGCTCGGATGCGGCGTCGGCGTGCACCATGCTGGCATGTTGCCGCGCTACCGCCTGCTGGTCGAGCGCTTGGCGCAGCAGGGCCTGCTACCCGTCATCTGCGGCACCGATACGCTCGGCGTCGGTATCAACGTGCCCATCCACACCGTGGTGCTCACCGCGCTCACCAAGTTCGATGGCTACAAGATGCGTCGTCTGCGCGCCCGCGAGTTCCATCAGATTGCCGGTCGTGCCGGCCGCTCGGGCTTCGATACCGAGGGCATGGTCATCGCCGAGGCACCCGAGCACGAGATCGAGAATGCCAAGCTTATGGCCAAGGCGGGCGACGACCCCAAAAAGCTCCGCAAGATTAAAAAGAAGAAGGCCCCCGAGGGCTTTGTCACCTGGAACAAGCAGACGTTCGAGCGCCTGATCGAGACGCAGCCCGAGACACTCAAGCCGCGCCTGCGCATCACGCACTCCATGGTGATTAGCGTGGTCGAGCAGGGTGGCGATGCCCGAGCCCGCGTACACGACCTCATCGAGACGAGCCTGCAGACCCCCGAGGAAAAGGCTAAGCTCGAGGTTCGTGCCGACGAGATCTTCGCCACGCTCATCGATTCCGGCGTCGTCGTTCGCACCGAGGTGCCGCCCGCACCCGACGCTCCGGCTGACGCCGCGCCGGACATCGACTACGCGCTGACGGTCGACCTGCCCGAGGACTTTGCGCTCGACCAGCCGCTCTCGCCGTTTTTGCTTGCCGCGCTGGAGCTGCTCGATCCCGAGAGCGAGACCTATACCATGGACCTGATCTCGATGGTCGAGGCAACGCTCGAGGATCCCAAGCAGGTGCTGCGCGCTCAGGAGCGCGCAGCGCGCGACCGCGCGATGGCCGAAATGAAGGCTGACGGCGTCGAATATGAGGAACGCCTGGAGCGCATCCAGGATGTCACCTACGAAAAACCGCTCGAGGACTTGCTCGACGCCGCCTTCGACAAGTACTGCCAGGAAGTGCCCTGGGCAAACGACTACCAGCTCTCTCCCAAAAGCGTCCTGCGCGATATGCTGGAAAGCGCGAGCGATTTTAAGGGTTACATTCAAAAGCTCGGCATCGCCCGCTCCGAGGGCATTTTGCTGCGTTACCTGGCAGAGGCCTACCGTTCGCTCGACCGCACCGTGCCCATCGAGAAGCGCGACGAGCGTCTGCGCGACATTATCTCGTGGCTCGGCTTTGTGGTGCGCTCGGTGGACTCGAGCCTGGTGGACGAGTGGGAGAACGCCGGCAACCCGGCAGCCCTCGATGCTGCGCCGCCGCAGGGCATCGACGAGGTCGTGGCGGACCGCCGCGGCTGCACGCTGTTGGTGCGCAACGCGCTCTTCCGCCGCGTGACCCTTGCCGCCCGCGAGCACGTTCGCGACCTGGGCGAGCTCGACGACGACTGGGGCATGAGCGAGATTCGCTGGCAAAAAGCACTCGACGCTTACCACGAGCAGCACGAGGAAATCCTCACCGACGGAGATGCCCGCAGCGCCGCGATGTTTTCCATCGACGAGTCCGACGAGAAGACCGCGCACGTATGGCACGTGCACCAGATCTTTGCCGACGAGGATGGCGACCACGATTTTGGCATCATGGGCGATGTCGATCTGGACGCCACGCAAGACGGCGGCGAGGTAATCTTCAAGAACTACCGTGTCGGCTTTATCGAGGACCTGCTCGAGGACTAGCCGGGCGCAATGGGACGAAACAAAGCGGGGTCGCTGGCAACATCGCCAGCGGCCCCGCTTTTTGCGCGATACGCTATCCCCTACTCGGCATCCTCGACCTCATACGAATCCGCCTCGGCTGGCTCATCGTTCGTCTCTGTCGCGGCCCCGCGCGCCTCGTCAAACGCTGCTTTCATGGTCTTGTTGCCCCACGTGAGCTTGCGAATGGTAAGATCGTCGGCTTTCTTGTTGGCAAGGCGCAGATTGTTCTCGGAGGACAGCAACGCCTCCTTGGTTTTCTGCAGATGGCTAATCGTCTTGTCGATCTCATCGATTGCCGTTTGGAACTTGCGGCTCGCGATCTCGTAGTTGCGGCCGAAATCGTTCTTGAACTTCTCCATCTTGGCTTCGAAGTTCGTGACATCGATATTCTGCTGCTTGTACTCCGCCAGCTCCTGCTTATAGCGAAGCGAACCCATGGCGGCATTGCGCAGCAGCGTAATGATGGGAATGAAGAACTGTGGGCGAATCACGTACATCTTCTCGTAGCGATAGCTCACGTCCACGATTCCTGCGTTATAGAGCTCGCTCTCGGGCTCGAGCAGCGTGCAGAGCACCGCGTACTCACAGCTTTTCTGGCGACGATCGTGATCGAGTTTCTTAAAGAAGTCCTCGTTTTTATGCTTGGTCGCGGTCTCGTCATTCTCGTTTTTCATCTCGAACATAATTGAGATGACCTCGTTGCCGCTCGCGTCGCACTCGCGGAAGATAAAGTCGCCCTTGGTGCCCTCGGACGCATCGTTATCTTTCTCGAAGTACGCATTGGGAAACGCCGTCATGCGCAGACGGTTGAACTCGGTCTCGCAGTGCTGCTCGAGCGACTCGCCCACCATCTTGGTGGACAGGCGAACCTTCATGTCCTTAAGGCGCTCAATCTCTTCATCCTTGTAGCGAATCAGGTCATCGCTCGCGCGCTTGGCCTGCGCAAGCTCGAGCTCGTGTGCCGCCTTGGCTTGCTCCTCGCGAGAATCGCGCACCGCCAGCTCGCTCGTCAGTTTGGCACGTGCCTCATCGCGCTCTCGCTCCGCCGCGGCGACCGCCTCTGACAGGTTCATTTTTGCCATCAGTTCCTGCTCGCGCAGCTGGGCACGCAGGCCCTCGGCCTCTTGCTCGGACTGAGCCTTTGCGGCGGAAAACTTCTCTTGCACCTTCGCGCGATAGTCAGTAAGCGCGCGCTCGGCCTCGCTGCGAGCGGCATCGAGCTCACGCTGCGACTCTGCCGCGGCAGCGGCAAGCGCCATCTCCTGGGCCTTGTCCGCCGCGGCGATCCTGGCCTGCAGCTCGGCAATCTGAGCGTCGCGCGCGGACAGGTCGTTTTGAGCAGCATTGCGTGCCGCCGCCTCGGCAAGCCTGGCTTCATCATCTTTGCGCTCCAACTGCGCACGTAAATTGTCGATCTCGCGCTGAAGCTCGGCATTCTCCTTTTGAGCATCGGAACGGGCCTCAACCGCCGCGCGCTGACTTGCACTCTCGCGCTCTGCGGCAGCGCCTTCGAGCTTGGCGCGCAGCTCGGCAAGCTCAGCGTCGCGCTTGGCAACCTCTTGTGCCAGCTGCTGAGCTGCAGCGTTCTTCTGCTCGACAAGCTGAGCGTCGCGCTGAGACTCTGCCTTTTGCAAAGCAGCCGTCGAGCGCGAGCGCTCAAGCTCCAGTGCCTGCTCGCCCTCGCGCTGGACCGCCTTCACGCGCTCATCCAGGTCGCGCGAGAACTCGGCATCGCGCACCTGCTTGACGATATCCGCATAACCGGACGCATCGACCTTAAAAACTTCGCCGCAATGCGGGCACTTGATCTCGTTCATGGCAGCTCCTCGATGGACGCAAATTTCAACCGCCTACACTCTACCGCGCCGCACGGACAAAAAAGACGCCGCCGCCATAATGGCAACGGCGCCAGAACCACCACAAAGGCGACTGTCCCCTTTGTGGTGACTTGGGTCCTTACAGGTCGCGGTAGTCGATCAGGCGAAGATCAGGTTGAGACTCAAGCCAAGTGCGAAGCTCGGGGTCGATCAGCGCATCGACTTCCTTGGTGCGGTCGGTCGTGAGCGAGCTGTTCTCCAGGATAAAACGATCGAGATAGCCCGGATGGCACACAAAGACGACCGTCTCGCCGTCCACCATCTCGCGAACCGTCTGCATGATTGCCTCTTTGGGCTCGTAGCCCGGCTCCATCGAGCGCATCACCATGCGCAGATCAGTATCTCCGCAATGCACCACAGCCGCGGGGTCGAAGCTCGCCTTTTGCTCCTTAAGGCCCAGCTCCTGAGCAACCGCCGAGATCGCTCGGTTAAGGTTTTTGCTCATGACGGCATGGGCCTCAAAGTAATCGGGCTCGCGGCCCACGATCTCGACAAAGCGGTCATGCTGCGCGCGGATCTCGATGCAGGCCTCGTCGAAGTCTATCAACTCCTCGCCGCGCTTAAAATGATCGCGGAAGGTACGGCTGCTATGGAACTCGCCGTTCTCGTTGAGCATGCTCGGAATGAGCTCCGGGTCGGCACACGGCTTGCCCAGGCACACGTTGGTGTGCTGACCCACCGCAATGCCGACATCCGCCACGAGCGACCAGCCACGCTCGGCCTCGGGCATATTGGGCATAAGTCCCGCCGAGCGCACCAGGCCCTCATTGATACTGCGGGCAATCCCCAGGTTAACGGCATACGAATAACCGATATCGTCGGCACGAATGAGCAATTGCTTCATATTGACCCCCATCTACGGAAAGGGACACTTGAAGCGCAGCCAAGTGCCCCAGATAATTGTCCTACCGAACGGATGCTTTAGGCTTTGGCGGCAGCAGCGTCTTCGTCGAGCTGCTCCTTGGTAAAGCCAAAGAAGTAGGCGATGGCAGCGGCGGCAACAAATGCAGTGCCCGATGCAACGCAGCCCCATACGAGATTAGCAGTTCCGCCTGCAACATAACCTGTAATACCAAGGATATTAGTTGCGCCCAAAACATACGTGGTCACATTAGTGATAGCCGCGATCAGGCCGCCGATAGCGCCGCCCGCGACCATGGCACCCAGGCAGCGAGTATACTTAAAGCCGCAGCCATACAGCGCGGGCTCCGTCACGCCGCCGACGATGCCGGAAAGCGAAAAGCCGAGCATAGCGCCCTTCTCGTCGGTTTCCTTAAGGCGCAGGAAGGCGCCGAAGGCCATGCCCCACGTGGCGAACTGAGCGATACCGCCAGCGACCATAACGCAAGAGTCAGAGCCGAGCGTGAGCAGCTGAACAATGCCAAGGGTAATCAGTACCTGGTGCATACCGGTCATGACCAGGAACTCCCAGAGTGCGGCAATGGCAACAAGCGAGATGATCGTAAGGATACCGCCGGAATTGCCAAGACCGAACATGAAGTTGCCAATCACGCTGCCCAAGATAGAGCCAATCGGAGCCAGAACGCACAGGGAAACGGGGACCATGACGGCCAGGGTGCACACGGGCACAAAGACCGTCGAGAGCATATCGGGAATGACCTTTTTCATGAACTTCTCGACGACCATGAGCACCGGCATGGAGAGCACCATGGGAAGCACGGTTGCAGAGTAGTTGTTGAGCTGAGCCGGGAGCACGCCATACACCATCGTGGTTGTGGCGCCCGAATCCGCGGCGGCGTTGACCAGCGTCATAAACTCAGGAGCGATAAGCACACCGCCGAGCATCATGCCGAGCGGCTGGCTGCAACCAAGCTGCTTGGCGGCAGCCCAACCCAGATAAATGGGCAGGAAGTAATAGCCCGCGTTGTAAATCCAGTTGTAGAAGAAATTGTAGATGTCGGAGTCTGCAGACCAAATGCCCAGCATGCCGTCGCCGCAGAGCACAGCGATGGTGCGGAACATGGCAGCACCCATGATGATGGGAATTGTCATGACCATGGTCTTGGACAGATAGTTAAGCGTCTTCTTGCCCGCACTCTTAAGCGTCAGCGGCTCCTTGGCGGCATCGTCAAGGTTCTCGTCAATGGAGCCCTCGCCCTTAACGCCCAGCGCAATGGCAGCCTCATAAACCTTCGGCACGTTCTGACCAATAATCACCTGGTACTGGCCACCAGACCACTGGGCGCCCAACACGCCCTTGATCTTCTTTACTTCATCATCATTGGGGATGGACTGATCTTTAAGGTTCAGACGCAGGCGGGTCATGCAGTGCGTCGCGTTCGTCACATTGGAGGCGCCGCCGACGGCAGCAAGCACGTCCTCGGCAATCTTCTTGTTATCGATGGCCATGTCGAATCCCTTCTCTTCCAACTAAAGGCCCGTGAGGTTACACGGCGCCAAGTGGCACGCGATTCCGCTCGCGCCTGCGCAGCGCGCGATGCCTGTTGGCAAGAGATTTGATTGCATGTGATTCCCGGGTGGATCGACATGAAAAAAGCCCCGCGCACAACCGACAGAGACCTGATACGGGCCTCGGCAGAATCGGTAGTGCCTCTCGGAGCTGCGCCGTGAGTAACACCCAACACACGGCGAGTATATGCGGCAAAAGGCTCTATCGCGGACCAGGTTACCGGCAAACGGTAGCAATTGTCCCGCGAACGGTCGTTTCCATAGGCAAACTGCGCTTTGGTGCGCTTATTTCTCCAGACTTGCAGGCGCCACGCGATTCACGTGCATGATTAGGTAGACGAGCTCCTCTTGGGCAAGCGACTCGCCAAACGTCTCCTGAATCAGATCGTCAACGCGGTGAGCGCAACGTGCTGCCGCCGGATATTGCTCTACGAGCACATCATAGAGTCCGGAGTTCTCGGTATCGATCGGCTCTTTCTTTGCCACGCGGTCGAGCAAATATCGAACATGGGTGGCAAAGCGAGTAAAGGCGAACGACGAACGATCGACTGTCACGTCCAGCTCTTCCTGAATAATCGCGACCGTCATGTCGAGCAGGCGTTCCTCCTGCCGTTCGGCCAAAACGCGTTTCTCGCTCGGCTTAACCGCCGCATTGATGATCGACATGGCAACACCCGCGGCCTCGCTCTGGGGCATGCGGACGGCAAAGGTTTTCTTAATGCCACGAACGGCCAGCTCGCCCAAGCGATATTCAATGGGGTGCAACTGTTCCAGATCACGCTCGAGCGGCAACGATACCACCATGTGCTCGTGGGCTCGCTTAATGGCAAACTGAATATGGTCGGCCAACGTTATGGGCAGATTAGGACTCAATTCGTACGAGAGCTGCCCGGTTGCGATATCTGCCAGCTGAGCGGAAAACTCCAGCACCTCGGGATCGACCTCATCGATAAACGCCAGGTACCTTGAATCGATACCGTAAAAGGTGCGGGTGACGACATCCAGGTCGACCTCGTGCGGCATATCGCCAAAGCCGATACCGCGACCCAGCGCGATAAGCTGACGCCCCGCACCATCTTCGCAGATGGCAGCGTTGTGGTTAATGCGCTGGATAGCCCTCATGGAATCATCGCTCCTACTAAAACGCGCCGCATAGACCATCTACGCGGCGCGTTCATTCTACCTGCACTTCTAATTACAGTCCAAAGAAGCTCAAGATCTGGTCTCGGCTTACAGGTTTGTAGTCGTTGGCGTCGAGACCAACATCGTAGCGATAAATAGGGCGCTCGCGGTCTCGGTTGCGCGTGTTGGTGCGGTCTCCTCTACTGTGAATGTGACCGTGCAGCATGATGGAGCCGCGCGCTTTACCGTTCCAGCTGAGCATGGGGTAATGGCTCAGAACCAGACGATGTCCCTTGGCATAACCGGGAGCAATCTCCAGGTAATCGCGCACGTCATCCCAAATTTGCGGTGCGTCCGGATCTTCCCAATCGCCGTCATGGTTGCCCCGTATGAGCGTCACGTTTTGGCAGGCAATACGCTCGCGCAGGCGCACGGCCTCCGCCATGGGCAAGCGATACGTGAAGTCGCCCAAGATGTAGAGTCGATCGTCCGCAGCCACGCACTCGTTAATGGCGTCAATAACCTTGCGGTTCATCTCCTCAACCGAGGTAAACGGTCGATCCATATCGTTCAGGATATTCGTGTCGCCCAGGTGCAGGTCGGCGGTAAACCACATCATCGTCTGTGTCCTCATTTCGCAACGCGTATAAGACCTGTTTAGTATACAGACGCGACGATGAGACAGTCACCCAAAGAGCCCGCCGAACAGACCTCGGCGACGCTTGTCCTTTTTATTCGAACCTTTACCCCGGGCGTTCTTATCCTTTTGCTTTTTGCGGTCCTGCTCCAACTCATCGTCATCGAGTAGCATATCCCACTCAAACGGATCGTCTGTCAGATCGAACAGGTCATCGTCATCAAACACGTGCGCCTCCATTACCGATTAGCGAGCATCCACAACGTAGTTGAGAAGCCTACGGGCCCGTGCGGACACAAATTCATCCTGTCTGCGTCTTTCAATCGTTTGCCGCAACGCTTGCGCGACGGAACGCTTGCAGATAAGATTGGAACACGGATGGCACCCGCGGCAGCGGGTCTTGCCAACTCCGATACACGTTTTCATCGTGAGAAGTGGCCGTCTTCGCTTACGCGGGGGCGGCCACTTTGTTTATCCCTATGTCATCTGATTCTAATGCACAAACATGCGCACGAACTTGTGCTTCCAGCTTGCGTAAGGGGCATAGCGGAACGGCATGTCCAGCCACGTTGTCTTGTTCACGATGCTCTTCTTGTGGCTAAACGTATCGAAGCTCTCGCGTCCATGGTACTGTCCCATACCGCTCGCCCCCATGCCGCCAAAGCCCATATGGCTCGTGGCCAAATGCATAATGGTGTCATTAACACAGCCACCACCAAAGGGCACGTAACGCACAAAGCGCTGCTGAACCTCACGGTCTTGGCTAAAGATATACAGGGCCAGCGGCGTCGGACGATCCGTAATAAACGTCTCGGCCTCGTCTAGGCTCTCAAACGACAGCACCGGCAAGATGGGGCCGAAAATCTCCTCCTGCATTACGGCGTCCTCAGGCGCCACGCCGTCCAAAATCGTCGGCTCAATCTTGAGCGACGACTCGCGCGCGGTACCTCCCAGCACAACCTTGTCGGGGTCGATCAGCCCGCGTACGCGCGCGAAATGCTTGGCGTTGACAATATGACCGTAATTCTCATTGTCGAGCGGATGCTCGCCAAACATGCGGCGGGCCTCCTCCTTGATGAGGTCCAGCAGCCCGTCGTGCACGCGCGCATCGACCAGCAGGTAGTCGGGCGCCACGCAGGTCTGCCCCACGTTGAGCCATTTACCAAAGGCGATACGGCGTGCCGCGACCTTCAAGTTAGCCGTCGCATCCACGATGCAGGGACTCTTTCCGCCCAGCTCAAGCGTCACGGGTGTGAGGTTTTTACTTGCACGCTCCATGACGAGCTTGCCGACCGGAACGCTACCGGTAAAGAAGATCTTGTCCCAGCACTCATCGAGCAACGCTTCGTTTTCGGCACGCCCGCCTTCGACGACCGTCACCAAGCGCGGATCAAATGCCTCTTCACAGATTTGCTTGAGCACCGCGCTCGATGCCGGAGCATAGGCACTCGGCTTGATGACCACGGCGTTGCCCGCGGCAAGGGCGCCAGCGAGCGGCTCGAGCGTCAACAAAAACGGATAGTTCCAGGGGGCCATGATGAGCGCGACGCCATAGGGCACGGCTTGCGTCTTGCACACACTCACAGCGTTGGCGAGGTCGCACGGGCGCAGGCGCGGGCGGCTCCATCGAGCCACGTGCGCAATCTGATGACGGATCTCGGAAAGCGATGTGCCGATCTCGCACATATAGGCCTCGTCATGCGACTTACCCAAATCGGTCTTGAGCGCATGGGCAATATCGGCCTCGTGGGCCCGCACCGCATCGCGTAAACTCACGAGCGCACGACGTCGAGCATCGACATCAAACGTGGCGTGCGTCTTAAAGTAGGCGCGCTGATCGCCGACGATGCGCGCAATTTCCTCGGTGTTCATGGACCCTCCTAGTTCTCGCACTCAAACATACCACCCGCGACGACTTCGTACATATGCTCGAGTTCCAAACGGTCCATTAAAAGCGGAACGGGGTACAGGGGATTGGCCTCGGCATCGGCATGCGCCGCCATCTCAGGAATGTCGGAGCGGCGAATGCCCGTCACATATTTGGGTATGCCCAAGGCGGCGTTCATGCGGTCGACCCAATCGATAAAGGCCTCAGCAGCCACGTTGTCCAGCGCATTAGCCGGCGCAATGCCGGCCATGCGGGCGAGATCGGCGAGCTTGGGAGCAGCAGCTTCGCCATAGGCACGAAGCATGTGCGGCAAGATGATGGCGTTGGCCAAGCCGTGGGGAATCCCGTAACGCCCGCCCAGGCTGTGCGCGATGGCATGGACGTATCCAACATAAGAGCGCGTAAAGGCAACGCCCGCTTTATACGCCGCCGAAAGCATATTGCGGCGCGCACGCATGTTGCCACCGCACTCATAGGCCTCGAGCAAATTGTCGTGGATGAGCTGCACCGCCTGGCGCGCCATCTTGCGCGTATAGGGCGTGGTGCTGCGCCCGATAAAGGCCTCGACGGCATGCGTCAGGGCGTCCATGCCCGTTTGCCCCGTAATGGAGGCGGGCAGGCCGCGCGTAAACTCGGGGTCGTGCACCGCAAAGCGCGGGATCAGCACAAAGTCGTTGATGGGGTACTTGTAGTGCGTCTCGTCGTCGGTAATTACCGCTGCAAGCGTGACCTCGCTTCCCGTGCCCGCCGTGGTGGGAACGGCGATGAGCAGCGGCAGGCGACGATGGACACGCAGCAGGCCGCGCATCTTGTTGATGGGTTTGTTGGGTTGCGCGATGCGCGCACCCACGCCCTTGGCACAGTCCATGGCAGAACCGCCGCCAAAGCCGATAATGGCCTGGCAGGCGCGCGCTCGATACAGAGACGCCGCTTCCTCCACGTTTGAGACCGTGGGGTTCGCTGATGTTTTGGCATAGATCGCAACGCCGATTCCCTTGGACGCGAGCGCCGTCTCGAGCGGTGCCGTGAGCCCCAGGCGGGCAATACCGGGATCCGTCACGATAAGGACCCGCTGTATCGAACGCGCCCGAAGCACTGCGGGCACATCCTCGGCGTGCTCCAGAATGCGTGGCTCGGTATAGGGCAGCACCGGCAATGCAATGCGAAAAACCGTTTGATACGTTCGGCACCAGGCACGACGGGCTAGATGCATAAAGGAAGCTCCCTCATTTGTTGATGGGTCAACATTTGCTCGACCGATTGTACTCATCGGCGTCCGCATATGGCTTGCCAATCGTTAATCAATCAACATCTTCACATGCTTAAAATTGTTTTATTAAAAATCATTCCTAATAGGCTTCACATTTAGTTGTATTTATGGATAATAGAACCCGTCAAGACGCACGTCCGGAGAGGGCCCTTACGGGACCGGACGAGCGCGCCATCGCCATCGATCGAAAGGATCGAATCATGAAGTTTGTTTGCCCCGTTTGCGGTTATGTGGAAGAGTTCGACGGCGACCAGCTGCCCGAGGATTTTAAGTGCCCCCAGTGCGGCGTTCCCGGTTCTCGCTTCCTGAAGCAGGAGGAGGGCCAGCTCGAGTGGGCTGCCGAGCACGTCGTAGGCGTCGCCAAGATGGAGGGCGTCTCTGAGGACATCGTTGCCGACCTGCGCGCCAACTTTGAGGGCGAGTGCTCCGAGGTCGGTATGTACCTGGCCATGGCTCGCGTCGCTCATCGCGAGGGCTATCCCGAGATCGGCCTGTACTGGGAGAAGGCTGCCCACGAGGAGGCAGAGCATGCCGCCAAGTTCGCCGAGCTCCTGGGCGAGGTCGTGACCGACTCCACCAAGAAGAACCTCGAGATGCGCGTTGAGGCCGAGAACGGCGCCACCGCCGGCAAGACCGATCTTGCCAAGCGCGCCAAGGCCGCTGGTCTCGATGCCATCCACGACACCGTGCACGAGATGGCTCGCGACGAAGCTCGCCACGGCAAGGCTTTCGCCGGCCTGCTCAAGCGTTACTTTGGCTAAGCCAACCGCCTGAGACATAACATCTAGCTCGAAGAAGGCTCGGACCGTATTGGTTCGGGCCTTCTTCGTGGGCTTATTGCAGCTGCTCTTGAAGAACGCTGAGCGACTGAGGGCTCAGGTCGTCGTATTGTATGAGGACGCGAGATGGAGCGTTCTTAGTCGATGCCCGATCAGCCGTCCACAGGCAATCGGCGATGTTGACATAGGAAATACGAGCGTCAGCGAGAGCCTTCGCGAAACTCTCCCCCGCCTTGTCCTCGGCCAGGGCAACAGTGCAGTAAAGGCCCGCGTCTGCATGCTCGATCGAGACCTCCCCTACCGGAAACGCTTTCCGTACAAGCGCTGCCAGGCCATCGCGTGCCTCGCGAGCACGCACGCGCACGCGGTTCACATGCCGCTCGTAATCACCCGATTCCAGCAAGCGAGCTAAAGCGACCTGGTCAACAGAGCTCACCGACGAAGCGTAAAAACCAAGGTCGCGCCCAAACCGTTCCATCAGCTCATCGGGCAACACCATGTACGCCAAACGCAACGCCGATGAAAGGCTCTTCGAAAACGTGTTGGTATAGATGACCGATTGAGCGGCATCGATCGACGCGAGCGCGGGAATCGGCTTGCCGGCAAGGCGAAACTCACAATCAAAGTCGTCTTCGATGAGATACCGACCTGGCCGCTCGGCGGCCCAGCTCAGCAACGCATAGCGACGTGCAATGCTCGTCACAAGACCGGTCGGATACTGATGAGACGGCATCAGGTGAAGGACATCGGTCCCGGTTTTCTGCAGCGCGCTCAAGTCCACGCCCTCAGCATCCAACGGGGCATGCCGCACTTCGCAACCCATGGCCTGATAGATGCGCGTCAAGCGCAAATAGCCTGGATCCTCGACGGCATACACCTTGTCCGCGCCAAGCAACTGAACCAACATGGTATCGAGCAGCTGGGCGCCCGCACCGATAACGATATTGTCGGGATTGACATTCATGCCCCTTGTCCCGCGCAGATGGTGCGCAATCGCACGTCGCAGTCGAGCGGTGCCCTGCGCCGGTGCGGGCGAAAAGATTTCACGCTCATCTTCGGACGTCAGCGTCGCCCGTAGCGCACTTTGCCAAAGCCGCGCCGCCTCCAAAGCGGAAGGAGAAAGTGCGTCGAATCGCTCTGTCTGCCCCATGGCATCATGCGCGCTGGGACCAACAGGGACGGCATCTCGGTCGATGCCCTCCGCAGCCGAAGCCAAAACCGGTGCATCCGGAAGCTCGCAGGCGTAGTAGCCACGACGCGGCATTGAGCAAATATAACCCTCGGCAAGCAACTGGC
>CABQHT010000003.1 GCA_902464035.1 uncultured Collinsella sp.
TATGCCCAATTAACAACCGTCAGGGAATTGTAATTGATGGTGAAGGTTCAAAGGTAATTTGCAAAGACTAATTTGAAAATTCCAGTTTGCTGTACTCGTTCCTAGCAGGGTTTGGGACAGGCACGCCCCAACAAAAAGCTGTCCCAAAGGGGCAAGAATGGGGACTGCGGACGTTTTCTTGGACCGTTACGCGGCCCTTCCCAGCGCGGAGCGGAACTCGGCCGGCGTGCGGCCACCGAGCGCATCGCTGCGCCTCTCCGTATTGTATAGACCGATCCAGCCCCCGAGCTCCTCGATGAAGCGGGCGGGGATCCAGTCCGACCAGTCCCTGCCGTGCCAGAACTCCCTCTTGAGCAGGCCGAAGAAGCCCTCCATCGCCGCGTTGTCCGGGCTGCAGCCCTTGGCGGACTGGATTGGCTACACTGATGTGGACAGTTCCGGGAGGGGCGCAAGAGACGGGAAGGCCGTGTGCGCGTTCCTGCGCGAGGGCCGCGGGGAGAGGCTGCCTGGGTACGGCGCCTGTCAACTCGGTCTACGTCTTTGATGACCGGGTCGTACTCAATATCAACTTCACGGATGATGCCAAAACGGTCACCCGTGAGGAAGTGTTGGGTTCGAGTGCTGTGGACAATGTTCCAGCATGCTGGGATCGAACTCGCTAGCCGGAATCACACGATACCCGTGACGCAGCAGCAGATCGACGAAAACGCCGTCGCCCGCTGTGAGGGCGGCACTGAATGTTCCGTCGTAGATGCGGCCTGCACCACACGAGGGACTACGGTCCTGTAGGATGCACGCGGCGATCTCTCTCGGGCCGCCCGCCTGCTCGCACATATTAAGCGCGCGTTGGGCACCCAGGCGAAATTCGCGATCGACCGAGATGCCCTCGCAGGTACGAACCTCGCCGTTCACAATCTCAGACGGCTTGCGCGGCGTGGGCAGGCCACCGAAGACCTCGGGGCACACCAGTAAGACCTCGGTCCCCGTGCGCTCGCAAGCCTCGACCAGCTCGCGATGGTAATTGTCGAGCCCGTTATACTTACAGCTTTCACCCATCAAACAGGCACTTACCACGATCTTCATATAACAACTCTCCTCACGCAAAAACGCCCCATTTGAGATGGACACTCAAATGGGGCGATTGACACAGCGCAACTAGTATTACTGCTGCTTTGGCATCAGCGGATTCTCGCGCGTGAGAAGATTCATAAACTCCTCGCCCGTGATCGTCTCCTTCTTGTACAGATAACGAGCCAGCTCGTGGAGCTTAAACTTGTTCTCCTTGAGGATCTGCAGGGCACGATCGTGCGCATCCTCAATCAGCTTGGCGACAATCGCGTCCACGCGCTCGGCCGTACCGGGAGCGCAGGTAAGCGACGTGTCCTGGTTAAGGTACGCGTTCTGGACGGTACCGAGCGCCATCATGCCAAACTCATCGGACATACCAAAGCGTGTCACCATATTACGGGCGAGCTTAGTGGCCTGCTCGATGTCGTTGGCCGCACCGGTCGTCATCTCGCCAAAGATGAGCTCCTCGGCAGCACGTCCGCCGCAGTAGACGGCGAGCTTGTCCAGAACCTCCTGGCGCGTGGTCAGGAAGCGCTCGTCCTCCTCGACCTGCATGGTGTAGCCCAGAGCACCGCTCGTGCGCGGCACGATGGTGATCTTCGTGACCGGCGCAGAGCCCTTCTGACGGGCGGCAACGATGGCATGGCCGATCTCGTGGTAAGAAACGACCTGCTTCTCGTGGTCGGACAGCACCGTGGACTTGCGCTGCTGACCGGCGATGACAACCTCCACCGACTCCTCAAAATCGTCCTGCGTGGCGCGCTTGCGACCCTCGCGGACGGCACGCAAGGCGCCCTCGTTGATGATATTGGCCAGGTCGGCGCCCGAGGCACCGGGCGTGGCACGGGCAATCGCAGTAAGGTCGATCGGCGGCTGCGTCTTCACGCTCTTGGCATGCAGCTCAAGGATGTTCTTGCGACCGGTCAGGTCGGGCAGCTCAACGGGGATGCGGCGGTCAAAACGACCGGGGCGCAACAAGGCCGGGTCAAGGCTATCGGGTCGGTTGGTAGCAGCGAGAACGACAATACCCTTGTGGTTATCGAAGCCGTCCATCTCGGTCAGCAGCTGGTTGAGCGTCTGCTCGCGCTCGTCGTTGCCACTAAAGCCGCCACCATCGCGCTTCTTGCCGATGGTATCGATCTCATCGATAAAGACGATGCAGGGAGCCTTTTCCTTGGCCTGCTTAAACAGGTCGCGTACCTTAGCGGCGCCACGACCGACGAACATCTCGACGAACTCGGAACCCGAAATGCTAAAGAACGGCACACCCGCCTCGCCGGCAACGGCCTTGGCAAGCAGGGTCTTACCCGTACCCGGGGGGCCGACAAGAAGAGCACCGCGCGGCAGCTTAGCGCCGATCTCCTCGTAGCGCTGCGGCTTCTCCAGAAAGTCGACGACCTCCTTGAGGGACTCCTTAGCCTCTTCCTGGCCAGCGACGTCCTTAAAGGTCACGCCCACATCCTTGGAGGCGATCACGCGCGCGCCGGACTTGCCCAGTCCACCGCCGCCAAAACCACCGCCGCCAAAGTTCATCGACGGACCGTCATCACCCATGGCCTTCTTCATGCGGCGGTTGAGCCACCAGCCGATCAGGAAGAAAATCGCCATGGGAAGAATGAGGGTGAGCAGGTAGTAGGTCATCAGACCCGAGTTCTTATCGGGAACGACTGACTCAAGCGAGGCGCCAGATTCAAGCACGCGATCGGTAAAGCCCGCGTCATTCGGCACGCCGGTCGTCTTGTAGGCGATGTTCTCGTCCTCGCCCTTCTTGGTGTAATAAATCGTGTAATCGTCCGTGTTGTACTCGACCTTGTCGACGCTCTTCTTATCGAGCGCTTTGACAAACGTCGAATAATCGGTCTTCGTAATCTGCTGCGTGTGACCGATGTTGGGGAACAGAACGGTCGAGAGCACGAGGTAGACGACGAAGGCGATGAGCACGTAGAGGATCATATTCCGTCTACGTTTGTTGTCATCCATCTCCATCTGCTTGAACTCCATCTACTGGGGTTGATAATGGTAACTAGAATACCCAACCCGGCCGGCGATAAACCGACGCCGAGCACGAAAGGACAGAGATGGCATCACTGGAAGTCGGCAAGGTTCAGATCTACACGGGCGACGGCAAGGGCAAGACGACGGCTGCGCTGGGGCTCGCACTGCGCGCCACGGGCTATGGACTTAACGTGCTTATGCTGCAGTTTGCCAAGAAGCTGCACTGCGCCGAGCACGATGCCGCGCCGCGTCTGGGGCTACGCATTGTGCAGGCCGACCGCGATACGCCCGAGACTTGCGCCGCGCAGATCATGGAGCTCGCACGCAAGCAGATTAGCCAAGTCGACGTTCTGATTCTGGACGAACTTGGCGAGGCCATGCGACGGGGCTTTGTGACGCGCGAAGATGTCGAAGCGTTGATCACAATGAAACCGACCACCACAGAACTCGTGCTCACCGGCCGCGGCTTGCTGCCACTGGCCGATCTCGCGGACCTAGTAACCGAAATGCGCCCCATCAAACACTACTTCGACGAAGGCCTCCTAGCCCGCCAAGGCATCGAATACTAGCCATTGGGGACGTCTCCAATGGCTAGGCGGTGGCGCGGCCGAGCCAGTTGCCGCTGTGGTGGTAGATGGTGAACATCGTGGCCGTGATGAACCAGGTTACAGGGTAAACCAGCAGCAGGTGCTCAAGCGACGGATCGAACGGCATAATCGCAAACACCCAGATCACCCTGAGCACGACGGTGCCAAAAATCGTGAGCAGCATGGGCTGCAAGCTCACGCCGGCACCGCGAATGGAGCCCGACGCGTTTTCGATAATCGAGAAGATCGCGTAGAACGGCGCGATAAAATGAAGAATCGTCGTGGTGTACGCCGAAATCGAAGCATCGTCGACAAACAGACGCGACAACGGACCCGAGAACACCAGCAGCACGGCAGACAGGCCACCAATGAGCATGAACGACAACACGAGCGACGTATGGTAGCCCTTGCGCATGCGCTCGTAGTTGCGCGCGCCAAAGTTCTGTGCAGAGAACGTGGCGATCGACACGCCAAGTGCCTCGGTAACCATCCAGACAATGCCATCCAAACGGCCCGAAAGACCCCACGCCGTGGTGACATCGGCACCAAACGAATTAACCGACACCTGAATCAAAACGTTGGAAATCGAATACGCAGCAGACTGAAAGCCAAGCGGCAGACCACACGAGATCATGCTCTTACAAATGCCAGAATCAATGCCGAGTTTGGACAGTGAAAGCCGCCACGCACCCGGTGCGTGCATCATACGAATCACGATCATCGTGGCGTTGGAGCAAATGGTCAGCGCCACCGCGATGCCGCAGCCCAGCGCTTCCATGTGCAGCACGGCGACAAAGAGAATGTCGAGCGCCACGTTGACGAAGCAGCCGGAGGCAATAATGACCGCCGGACCGCGCGTGTCGCCCACGGCGCGCAACAACGCCGTCCCCATATTGAGCAGCAGCGCCGCAAACATGGCGGCAAAGTAGCAACGGGCATACGCCACACCCTCAGCCAGCAGCTCATGCGGCGTATTCATCAACACAAGCATCGGCTCGACAAACACCATGCCCAGAATGGAAATGACAACGCCGCCCGCCAGCGCGAGCGTCATGGCCGTATGGACCGATCGGCTCAGTCGCTCATCATCGTGCTGGCCAAAATACTGACCGGTAATGACCGCGCAGCCGGCACCGACTCCAACGCAAAAACCAATGCAGAGCTCCGTGAGCACCATCGTGGCCTGAATGCCACCCAGCGCGAGCTTGCCGCCAAACTGACCGACGATATATGTACCGATAAGCGTGTAAGCCTGCTGAAAAAACGAACTAAAGAAGATGGGGACGCACAGCGACAGCAGCTGCTGCCAAATGACACCCTGCGTTACATCGATAGCCGTAGATTTCTTAGCCACACGCCCTCCCCACAAGCGTACGTCAAACAACAAAACATCAATTGAACGGCAAAGCCAATATCAGCTTAGCACCGACCGACGTCGGCCGAAACGCCCCGAACCAGAGCCCGGTGCGAAATATCTGCCTAGTGATACAGCCCCGGCTGGTAGTGGTACTCGTTGCTCACATGAGGGCACAGCTGCCAAAAGGCGACAGCACTTGCCGCGGCCACGTTGAGCGAATCGACCCCGTGCGCCATCGGAATACGCACGGCGCGGTCGCAGCCTGCAATGGTCTTGGCGCCCAAGCCAGCACCCTCGGTGCCCATAAAGATTGCCAGGCGGTCAATCTCCTGCAGCACGGAATCGTCCAGCGACACCGAATCATCCTTCAACGCCATGGCGGCACACGAAAAGCCGGCATCGTGCAGCGCCGCCAGCCCATCATGCGGCCATACGCGCGCCTCGCTGCCAATGCGCGTCCAGGGCACCTGGAACACCGTGCCCATGCTCACGCGGGCCGAGCGACGGTACAGCGGATCGCAGCAAGTGGGGCTCACCAAAATGCCATCGATGTTCAGCGCGGCGGCCGAGCGGAAAATCGCGCCCACGTTTGTGTGGTCGACAATACCCTCAAGCACGCATACGCGCACCGGACGCTCCCCCGCCGCCTCGACGACGCCGCCCAAGAACTCATCGACCGGAATCTGACGCGGGCGACGGAACGCCGCGAGCGCACCGCGCGTCACGTTAAAGCCCGTCAGCTGCTCCATGAGCTCCATGGAGGCCACGAACACAGGAACCGGACCCGCGCCCTCGCGTACCGCCAGGCACTCAAACAGCGGCATCATCTGATCGAGCCAGCGCTCACCCAACAGAAAGCTCACCGGCTCGTATCCGGCGCGCACCGCACGCTCTATGATCTTGGCACTCTCGGCGATAAAGATGCCCTTTTGCGGCTCCAGCACGCAGCGCAGCTCGCGCTCGGTCAGTCGCACGTAGGCATCGAGCCGCTCGTCCTCGAGCGAATCAATTCGCAGAACCTCAACGGCATCAGTCATAGCAGCCAGCCCGCACCCTTCTTACAGCAGCATCAATATCAAACGAGGCGACGCTAGGCGCCGCCCCTCAATCATTCCAACCCGATAATACCGTGGGCAAATAGGAGATTTACACCTCAACGCGACGATACGTCACGAACTCATAATCGAGGCCTTCGTCACCCTCGCCCGCGGCAATCGTGGCAACCCCTTCGCGCTGCGCAACTTCCCACGCGGGATCGGCGTCCAAGTCGGGAAAGTACGTGTCCACGGGATGGACGCAGTGGTTATGCGTGACCTTGGCCTCGACGCAATACGGCAAAAACTGCCGATAGACATCGCCGCCACCGATAACCCACGCAACGGGCTCGTCGGCAACCGCGGCGAGCGCCTCATCGATGCTATGCACCACGTCGACGCCCTCGGGCGTAAAATCCTCGTCGCGCGTGAGCAAGATATTGCGACGATTCTTGAGCGGACGTCCACCGGGAAAACTCAGCAGCGTCTTGCGTCCCATGATGACCGGACAGCCCTTGGTGCACGCCACAAAATGGCGCATGTCGGCGCGATTGGACACGACCATATCGCCCTCGCAGCCAATGCCCCAGTCTTCACACACGGCGACGATGGCAGAAAGCTTACACGTCATGCCCACCACCTACACCGCGATGGGGATGTTCTTGACCTGCGGGCCGTGCTCATAGCCCTCGACGATCAGATCATCGGTCGTAAACGCGTAGAAATCATGCACATCGGGGTTGAGCGTTACCTTGGGAGCCGCAAACTGCGGACGCTCGATAAGCTCGCGGACGATATCGACATGACGGTCGTAAATGTGGGCATCGGCAATCACATGCAGCAGCTCGCCAGCGATCATATCGACCGACTGCGCAACCATCATCAGCAAAATGGCGTACTGGCACACATTCCAGTTGTTCGCAGCCAAAATATCCTGGCTGCGCTGGTTGAGAATCATGTTGAGCGTCGGTTTGTCATCCTGCGGGCGCTGCGTCACGTTATACGTCACGCTGTAGGCGCACGGATACAGGTGCATCTCGGACAGGTCGCTAAACACGTAGGTATTCGTCATAATGCGGCGGCTGTACGGCGTGTTCTTAAGGTCGTACAGCACACGGTCCATCTGATCGAAGTCACCCTCGGCATAATGGCTCTTTTGCCCAATCTGATACCCGTAGGCCTTGCCGATGGAGCCGGTCTCGTCGGCCCACTCATCCCAAATGTGGCTGTTGAGATCATGCACGTTATTGGACTTCTTTTGATAGATCCATAGGATCTCATCCATGGCAGATTTAAGGGCCGTACGACGCAATGTAAGCGCCGGAAACTCCTCACGCAGGTCGTAGCGTGCCGTGACGCCAAAGTTTTTAATGGTATAGGCAGGGGTGCCGTCCTCCCACACCGGGCGGACCTTTTGGCCCTCGGTGGTGGTGCCATGGTCCAGAATATCGCGGCACATGGTTACAAACTGTTGATCAGCCTTGCTCATTGACCCTCCTGTCAGTCGCCTATAAGCGAGATTCATTGTAGCCCAGGCGCACGCGGCCCCACAGCCCAAACATAAGCCCTCATTTTCTGACATATGCCAGAAATTCCTTGCGCAAATCTGCGCGTTCGCTATTCTATTGTTGACATATGTCAGATAAGGAGTGCACATGGCAGGAAGACGCGAGAAACTGCGCCGCGTCGGGATCATCCCCGAATACCGCGGCTTTACCCCCGACGGCCTTGCCAGCGGAGACGCCATCGACATGACAATCGACGAGCTCGAAGTCCTACGCCTGTGCGACCTGGAAGGCCTCAATCAGGAGGCCGTCGCCCAGCACATGGGCATTGCCCGTGCCACGGTGGCGGCTATTTGCAGCCGAGCGCATCGCAAGGTGGCAAACGCGTTGGTCAATGGTCGGGCGCTCATCATCGAAGGCGGCAGTATCGCGTACTCCCCCATCACCACAACAACGGCCGCATGGCCAGCAAAGGAGGTCGACACCATGAGGGTGGCAACCACGTACGACAACGGCAACATCTTTATGCACTTTGGCCGCAGCGAACAGTTCAAGATCTACGACATTCAGGATGGCAAGGTACTCAACGAGCAGGTCGTGGGCACCGGCGGCACTGGTCACGGTGCATTGGCGGGCCTGCTTGCCAACGGCGGCGTCGACACGCTCATCTGCGGCGGCATCGGCGGAGGCGCTATCAACGCGCTTGCCCAAGCCGGCATCACGGTATACGCAGGTGCCCAGGGCAGCTGCGACGCTTGCGTCGAGGCCCTTATCGCCGGCACGCTCGCACAGAACGGCGAAGCCACGTGCGGCTGCCACGGTCATGACCACGACCACGCCCACGAACATGGCGAGCCCTGCGGCTGCCACGGCCATCACGAGCACAAGGGCCACGAGGGTTGCGGCTGCCACTAACGACACGGCACTGCGACCTCAGGCCGCTCAATCAAATAAAAGCAGCGAAGGCCGCCTGGGACATAATCCGGGCGGCCTTTGCCATATCAAGCTGGAATTACAGCTCTATTTCTTATTACGCATCTGCGCTTCCATCTGGCGTAGCAGTTCCATATCGGACTTGGGACCGCCCGTACCCAGGCCGCCCATGCCGCCCAGACCCATAGCGTCCAGGCCAGGGATATTGGGCATGCGCATCTTCTTGCCCTTCTTTCCCTTTTTGCCCTTTTTGCCGCCGGCCTGTGCCTGATTGGCCATCGTGCGCATGCGCCCCATCATCTTATTCATCTCGCCCCACTGCTTCATAAGGCTGTTGACCTCGGTGGGGGTTACGCCGGCTCCCTTGGCAATGCGGGCGCGGCGCTGGCCGTTGATGATGGAGGGACGCAGGCGCTCCTCCTTGGTCATCGACATGATAATGGCCTCGTTCTTATCGAAGATGCCCTCGTCCAAGTTGCCGCCCATCTGGTTGAGCGCGCGCTGGCCACCGGGGAGCATGCCCAGGATACCCTTCATGCCGCCCATCTTTTTGACGGCCTTCATCTGGTCGAGCATGTCGTTCATGGTGAAGCCCTCGCGCAGCATACGCTCGGCAGCCTCGAGCTGCTCGGCGTCGGCGGCCTCCTGAGCCTTCTCGATGATGCCGACGACATCGCCCATGCCCAAGATGCGCTTGGCCATGCGGTCCGGGTAAAACGGCTCCAGCGAGTCGGGCTTCTCGCCCATGCTCACAAACTTGATGGGCTTGCCGGTCACCTGACGCACCGAAAGTGCGCCACCACCACGGGCATCGCCGTCGAGCTTGGAGATAATCACGCCATCAAAGTCGGTGCGCTCGGCAAACGTCGAGACCACGTTGACGATGTCCTGGCCGGTCATGGCGTCGACGACCATCAGCACCTGGTCGGGCTTGACGGCCTTCTTGATATCGACGGCCTCCTGCATCATCTGCTCGTCGATCTGAAGACGACCGGCGGTATCGACAATCACCACGTCGCGCAGGTGGTCGACGGCCTCCTGGATGGCGCCCTTTGCAATATCGATCGGGTGCGCACCGTCGCCGCGGAAGACCGGTACGCCGATCTCACCACCGAGCGTGGCCAGCTGGTCGGCAGCGGCGGGACGGTAGACGTCGCACGCGGCGAGCAACGGCGAGCGGCCCTGCTTCTTGAGCAGGTAGGCCAGCTTTACGGCAGCCGTGGTCTTACCGGAGCCCTGCAGGCCCACGAGCATGATGACATTGGGAATGCGGTTGCTAAAGACGAGCTTGCTCTCGGTTGAGCCAAGCATCTCGGTGAGCTCGTCGAGCACGATCTTGACGACGTTTTGCGCCGGCGACAGCGACTCCATGACCTCAGCGGTCATGCAGCGTTCCTTGGTCTTGGCAACGAACTCCTTGACGACCTTAAAGTTAACGTCGGCCTCGAGCAGCGCCATGCGAATATCGCGCATAGCCGAAGTAATATCGGCCTCGGTCAGCTTACCCTTGCCGCGCAGGCGGTCAAATGTGTCGTTGAGGCGATCGCTCAGAGAATCAAACACTGGTCACTCCTTAGTTGGACTCGCCCACCAGGGCGCGGCAGAAATCTTTGGCGTTAAACTCCTGCAGGTCATCGACCTGCTCGCCCACGCCGATGCGCAGGATCGGGAGCTTGAGCTTCTCGGCCACGGCCATGGCGATACCGCCCTTAGCCGTGCCGTCGAGCTTAGTCATGATAATACCGTCCAGGCCCAGCGCCTCGTTAAACTCGAGCGCCTGGTTCAAACCGTTCTGACCAGTGGCGGCATCAATCACGAGCACGACCGAGACCGGCATGGGACCGGCGGCCATATTGGCGGCGCGCTTACGGGTCACATTGACCACCTTGGCGAGCTCGCGCATGAGCTCGGGGCTCGTGTGCAGACGGCCGGCGGTATCGATGAGCACCAGGTCGCTGCCGCGCTTATCGGCCTCGTCGAGCACGTCATAGCACACGCTCGCCGGATCGGAGCCGCGGTCACGCTTGATAACCGGTACGCCGGCACGCTGGCCCCACACATCGAGCTGCTCGATGGCGGCGGCGCGGAAGGTGTCGGCCGAACCGATCACCACGTTCTTGCCGCGGGCGGCCATGGCGCTCGCAATCTTGCCGACCGTGGTGGTCTTGCCGGCGCCGTTGATGCCGACAAACAGCACGCAGCTCGGCGTATCGGAAAACGGATCGCGCTCAACAGGCACAAAATGGCCCTCGAGCTGCTCGGCCAGGGCGCGGCGAAGCTGCGGGGCGGTCTTGAGGTTCTTCTTGGCCGCGGCGTCGCGCAGGTCATCGGAGACCTGAATGGCGACCTCGGCACCCATGTCACCCATGACGAGGGTGTCCTCAAGATCCTCCCAAAAATCCTCGTCGACCTCGCCGCCAAAGTAGAAGACCTCGTTGAGGGCCTCGCGGCTGCGCTCAAGTCCGCGCGAAAGTGCGTCAAAAAATCCCATTATGCATTCACGACCTTTCCGGTTTCGCGATCGAGTTTTTGCGAGACGACGCGACTGACGCCGTCGGCTTGCATCGAGACGCCGTAGAGAACGTCAGCATCCTCCATAGTACGGCGCTGATGCGAGATTACCAAGAGCTGCGTATCGGAACGCAGCACATCGAGGGCGCCGATGAGCTTGGACAGGTTGGCGTCGTCGAGCGCCGCCTCGACCTCGTCCAGCACATAGAACGGCACCGTGCGCGTGCGGTACACGGCAAAAAGCAGGGCGAGCGCCGTCAGGCTCTTCTCGCCACCCGACATGAGCATCATCTTGGTGATGCGCTTGCCTCGCGGCTGCGCCACGACCTCAATGCCCGTCTCGGCCGGATGCTCGGGATCAGTCATCTCAAGATGGGCTTGACCGCCCGGGAAGAGCATGGCGAAAATCTCGCGGAAATTCGCGTCAACCTTCTCAAACGTCACCAGGAACGCCTTGCGCATCTTACGGTCGATCGCCACGGTGATCTTGGTGAGCGCCTTGCGCGCGCTCTCAAGATCGGCCAGCTGCTCCTCGATGTAATCGGCACGGCGCTTGAGCTGCTCGTACTCCTCCATGGCGACCTGGTTCACAGGACCCAGGTTGTTGATCTGGCGCACGAGTTGGTTAAGCTCGCGCTCGGCGGCGTCGCGATCGGTGGGTGCCGGCAGCATGAGCGCTTCCTCGAGCACCGTGGTACCGTCGGCGGTGATGGCCTTGATGGCTGCCTCGACCTGCACCTCGAGCTTGCCGCGCGCCACCTTGAACTCATTTTGCGTCGCGGCGGCAACATCGACCCTCTCTTTGGCGCGGGCGACTTCGGTCTTGGCGTCCTCGATGGTCTTCTTAAGTGAAGCCGAGTCCGCCTCCTCAAGCGTTGCCTGATCGCGCAGGCGCGCAGCCCAGTCCGAGGCGCGCTCCAGCAGGGCAGAATAGCGCTCGTGCATGGGATCGACGCGAAGGCGCAGCAGCTCGAGCGAGCGCGAGGCCTGACGCGTCCCGCGGATACGACGGTCGATACCCTCCAGGCGATGTTCAAGATCGGGCACGCGGCCCTTCAGCGAACGAAGGCGCTCGCTCGTCTGAGCCAGGCGCACCTTAGCGTCGGCGAGCTTACCGGCGGCCTCGGAGTCATCGCGCCGAACGCGATCGAGCTCGTCGTTGGCTTCGGCAATCTGCAAGCCCAAGTCGCTCGCCTGCGCACGGGCCTCGTCACGCGAACGAGTGAGCTCGTCCACGCGCGGACGCGCAGCGCGAACGGCCTCGGCGGCCTGCTCGCGGCGCTTGGAAATCCGTACCCGCTCGACCTCGGCATTGTTGGCACTCTGCTCCAGGCGGCCGATCTCGGACAGCAGGGAGCGACGCTCGCCCTCAAGACGGGCGATCTCGCCGGCAGCATCGCCCTCGGCAGCACGGGCCTCCTCAACGGCAGTGTTGGCCTCGACGACCTGATCCGAAACATGCTCAAACACGGCAGCAAGATCGGGCTCCAGGCCTTCCAGCTCGCGGATACGACGCTTGCGCTCCAGGGCGCCCGAAGCCTCGCCGGCATCAAGCCCCACGCGAACCAGGCCGCCGCAGGCAACGCGTGCGCCATCGGGAGTCACATAGGTCACGCCATCAACGACCGGCGCGGACAGCGCGGCAGAAAGGTCATCGACCACGTAATAGCCGCCGAGCAATGCCTCGACGACCGGACCGTAGCCCGCACGCACGGACAGGCAATCAACAAGACGGGTACCGGCGGCACCCTCGGCAGCCGCAGAGCCACTCACGCTGCGCGTCACCAGCAGCGCCTCGCCCGAGGCCTTCTTCTGATCCAGGGCAGCGCGACCGGCGCGCTCGAGTGCGGCAGCGTTATCGAACAATAGGGCATCGATATCGCCGGCAAGCAGCTGCTCAACCAGGTCCTCAAGCTCACGCGGCGCCTCGAGCACATCGCCCAGACGACCCGAGACATCGTCGCCCAGCGCGCCCACCAGACGGCTCACGAGCGGCGAGCTGTCTGCCATGCGGGCATCGAGCTTCTTTTGGCTGGCAAGCTCCGAGCGAACCTCGGACAGCTTGTTGCGCGCCTCGCTCTCGCGGGCACGCAGGTCCTTGAGGGCAGCGCGTGCCGTCTCGGTGGCCTCGCGCGCATCGCTCTGGGTCTGACGAGCCGCCTCAAGGGCGCTCTCAAGCTCCTCAGCACGGTCGCGGCGGCTATCAAGCGATGCTGTGACCTCCTCGAGCTGTTCATCGATCTGCTCCAGGCGCGAGGCATACATGTTGTCCTCGACCTCGGCATTGGAAAGCGAGTCCTTCACCTTGGCGAGCTCGAGCGCGGCGTTATCGGCCACACGCTGGACATCACGCTGCTCGCGCGTGAGCTGCGAAATCTGATTGTCAAGCGCAACGCGACGCTCGTGGAGCTCAGCGGCGGCAGGGCCGGCGGCGTCAACGTCGTCCTGGGCCTGCATATGCGCGCCAGTCACTTCCTCAAGCTGGGCTCGTGCATCCTCGAGCTCCTCGACCACGCGACGTCGCTGATGCTCGGAGCTCGAGATCTGGCCGCGCATGTCGGACAGGCGAGACACCATGTTGTGGCCCTTTTCCTCGAGCAGGCGCATATCGGAGTTAATGCGACCGACCACATCTTGCATATGGCGGCGCTGCTCGCCCAAGTCGCCCACAAATAGGCCCTTTTCCTCGAGCATGACCTGAAGCTTTTCGAGCTCGCGCTCCTTTTCACCTAAGCGGTATTGCGCAAGCTCGAGCTCGGCAGCGCCCTCCTTGGAGCGGCTTTCCAGGTCGTTCCACTGCGACTGCAGCGAACGAAGCTCGTCGACGGCCAGCATCTGCGTAAGCTCGTTCGCGCGCGAGGACAGCTCTTTGTACTTGCGCGCGCGATCGACCTGACGCTCCAGCGGCCGCAGCTGACGGGCGATCTCCTTATTGATGTCGCGGGCACGGGTCAGGTGCTCGTCCATCGATTTAATCTTTTTGAGCGCACGTTCCTTACGACGCTTGTGCTTGGAGATGCCGGCGGCCTCCTCAATGAGGGCACGGCGCTCCTCGGGGCGGCTCTGCAAAATGGCATCGAGCTTGCCCTGGCTGATGATGGAATGCGTATCCTTGCCCAGTCCCGAATCGTGCAGGATGTCCTGGATGTCCATCAGGCGGCACGGGCTCGAGTTGATGAGGTACTCGCTTTCGCCCGAGCGATACATGCGGCGGGTGATAGCCACCTCGTCAAAGTCGACAGGCAGCATATGGTCCGAATTATCGAGCACCAGCGTGACCTCGGCCACACCCACCGGCTTGCGCGCCGACGAGCCCGAGAAGATGACGTCCTCCATGGCCTGGCCGCGCAGCTGCTTGGCGCTCTGCTCGCCCAGGACCCACAGAATCGAGTCGGATATGTTCGATTTTCCCGAGCCGTTGGGACCGACGATGACGGTTAGGCCCGGCTCAAACGTCATATGGGCGCGGTCGGCAAACGACTTGAACCCTTTGAGCGTGAGGGACTTGAGATACACGGTTCCTCGCTTAAACAGGCTTCTTGTTGAGAATCACGCCGTTAGTGGTGTAACCCATGCGGTCGAGCGCCTCGAGCGCAGCGGCTCCCTCGGCCTCCTTCTTGGAGGAACCGGTGCCGCGGCCCTGGCGAATACCGTCGATGAGCACCACGGCGGTAAAGGTCGGTGCGTGCGCCGGGCCTTCAGAGCCAACGAGCTTGTACGCCGGAGGCTCGTGGCCATCGGCTTGCACGCACTCCTGCAAAAACGACTTGGGGTTCGCAGGATGCTCGGCACGCTCGGAGGCCAGATGAGGCTTAAGCGTACGGTGGATGAACTCCGCAGCCGCATCCCAGCCAGCATCCAGATACAGCGCGCCCACGAGCGACTCATAGACGTTCTCGAGCGCCGAGTGCAGGCCGCGCGCGCCGGTACCGGTCTCGGAGGCACCAAAGATGATGATGTCGTCGATGCCCAGCTCATGGGATACCTCGGACAGCGTGGCACCCGAGACGAGCGACACCTTTAGGCGCGTAAGCTTGCCCTCGTCAAACTCGGGATAGGACTCAAAGAGCGAGCGGGCAACCACGGCACCCAAAATGGAATCGCCCAAAAACTCAAGACGCTCATAGCTCGCCGAGACGGGCTGACCTTCCACGGCAGAGGGGTGCGTGAGCGCCGCGCGCAGCAGCACCTTATTATTGAACTCGTGGCCCAGGATTTCCTGGGCGCGCGCGAGTCGTTGAGATAAAGCCAAGACTTAGGCCTCCCTGGCGTTTTCAATAGCGTCGACAGCGTCGGCGACAGAGTTGAGCGACAGCAGGGTCTCGTCATCGATCTCGAGGTCGAACTCGTCCTCGATGGCCGTCACCAGCTGCAGACGCTCGAGCGAATCGGCATCGAGATCGTCAAAGGTGGTCTCGTCGCTAATGTCGGCGACATCGACACCCAGCACATCGGCGGCGACTTCGGCGATCTTATCGAAGATTTCGGAGCGGTCCATAGCGCTTCCTCTCGTATTGCGTGAACATCAACGCGCTGGCGCCGCAAGCACAGCGCCAAGACACGGTTTTGATTCTACCCCACGACGCAGGCCGCGAGGCACATAACGGCGCTCTAACTCGCTCCTACAAAACGATCCCGTCCATAGAGTTGGCGACGTTCTCGACCAGTCCGGCGCGCACGGCCTCCGCCGCGGCGAGCGTACCGTTTTTGACGGCCTCGACCGAGGTGGCACCGTGGCCGATCAGGACCACGCCACGCAGACCCAGCAGAATGGCGCCGCCCTTAGCATCGCCCGAGAGCTTTGCCTTGATCTCGCGCATCTGCTTTTTGATGAGCAGCGCGGCAATCTTGGTGCCGAGCGAAGACATAAAGGCACCCTTGAGCTCCTGCAGCAAAAACTTGGCAGCGCCCTCGGTGGCCTTGAGTGCGATGTTGCCCGACATGCCGTCGGCGACCACGACGTCAAAATTGCCCGACGTAAGATCGGTGCCCTCGCAGTTGCCCACAAAACCGGGAACAGCGGCCTTCATGGCCGGGAAGCACGACTTGGTAAAGTTGGAGCCCTTCTCGTCCTCGGTGCCGTTGGCAAGCAGGCCCACGCGGGGATGCTCAATGCCCAAGACGACGCGCGCATAGGCAGTCCCCATCTGGGCAAAACGCACCATATCGTCCACCGTGACATCGGGGTTGGCACCCATGTCGCACAGGACCGTCAGGCCGCCGGCGCGGTTGGGCAGTGCATTGGTGAGACACGGACGCACCGGCTGTTTCTTGCCCTCGGCCTGATACCTAAATGGCGTCACGTAGGCGGTAGCGGCAGCAGTCATGGCGCCGGTGGAGCCGGCAGAGAAGAAGGCGTCCGCGTTACCCTTCTTGATAGCGCGGCAGGCAAGCACGATCGAGGACTTGCGCTTGGTCATCACGGCTCGAATGGGATCGTCATCCATGGCGATGACATCGGGCGCTTCCAAGGCCTCAACGCGAGCGTGAGCCGCGGCAAAGGGGTTCACGATCTCTGCGGGACCGACGGCCAAGACCTCGATATCGGGATCCGTCGCAAGCGCCGCCTCGATACCGTCGAGGACAACCTGAGGCTTCTCGTCTCCACCCACAACGTCTACACAAACGCGAACGTTACTCATATACATACTCCTTATACAAAAATGGCCGACTCATTGAGCCGGCCATTGTGGTTCCAGTTGGAACGGCATCGCATCCAGAGTATACAGTTACTCGGTAACGATAACCTCGCGGTCCTTGTAGAAACCGCAGCTGGGGCACACGTGGTGCGGGAGCTTGACAGCACCGCAACGGGGGCACGTGGACTGAGCCGCAGCCGAGATCTTCATGTTGGCGGAACGGCGGGTGTGAGTGCGGATACGACCCTGCTTTTGTTTAGGTACGGGCATAGTGACCTTCCTTATGAACTATCCAGTGTGGCGATTACGCGCAAGTAGCGATACTACCACAGTTTTACTCGTCAAGCTTGAGATTCTTTAATGCTGCAAATGGATTTTCCGTGGCAGCGGCCCATTCGGCCTCTGCTTGAGCGGCGCAATCGCATTGCTCGACGTTGAGATTGATGCCGCAAGTGGGGCATAAGCCGCGACAATCAGGCTTGCACAGGACAACGAACGGCGTATCCATGACGACGGCGTCGTTGATGGGCTCACCCAGATCGACGATGCGATCCTCGCCCAGCAGCTCGTAGCCATCTTCGTAGGCCTCGGGGTCCTCGGGCTCGTTAAAGAGATAGAATTCCTCGATCTCACCGGCAATATCAAACGAAGCGGGCTCCAGGCAACGGTCGCACTCACCGGTTGCGCGCGCGCGGACCATGCCCGTAAGCAGAACACCGGTGCCGGCGTTGGTAAAGACTACATCGTAGTCAATGCCGTCCTGCAGCTGATACTCCTTCTCGCCCACCGTATAGGTGGCGACATCGACCTTGCCGGTCAGCGGATACGAGTCTCCGGGAAACTCGAGCTGCTCGGAAAGATCGACGGTAACGCTCGGGAACTCAGCCATTACCACTGACCATTCTGCTGGGCGGCACCCTCGTTGAGCTGCTGACGGCAACGGGTCACCGTGCCGGTCAGGCTCTTGAGGTTCTCCTCGAGGTGCGTAAAGACCTGCTCGGCGTAGTCCTCGGCGGCATAGCGCGTCTCGCGCTCATACTGCTGGGCACGGTCGCGAATATCGTCGGCCTGCTGCTGCGCTAAGCGGACGATCTCCTGCTCACCGGCAATGGTGAGGGCCTGCTGCTGAGCATCGGCGATGATGGAATCGGCCTGAGCGGCGGCGGAAGCCATAAGCTCCTCGCGCTCCTTGAGGATACGGCGGGACTTCTGCCATTCCTCGGGATAGCTCATGCGGATCTCGTCGAGGATGTTAAAGAAGACGTCGGCATCGATAACCTTCATCTGGGCGTTCTTGCCGAACGGCGTCTTAGCCTCTTCGATGAGCCCCTCGAGCTCGTCGACAAGACTCACGATCCTGTCGCCAGGAAAATTCTCGCCCGGCATCCGGTCTCCTTTCATAGGTAACATATCATCGTGTTAGTTTACCACATGCCACCAGGCATTAAAAAACGTCACGAAAAGCGATGTTTGAGCGCCTTGACCACATTGGGCGGAACAAAATTAGAGACGTCGCTACCGAGCGAGGCAATCTGGCGAACCACCGAGCTCGAGATATAGCCGTACTGCGGCGCACTCATGACAAAGATGGACTCCAGCTCGTTATCCAGGCGGTAGTTGAGGTCGGCCTGCTGCAGCTCGTACTCAAAGTCGGTCATAGCACGCAGACCCTTGACCACGGCTCCTGCTCCCTGTTCGCGGGCAAAATCGACCAAGAGGCCGGTGAAGGGCAGAACCTCTACGCCGTCAATATCACCGAGCGCCTCACGGGCCAGCGCCACGCGCTCATCGAGCATAAAGGTGGTGCCGACGCCGTTTTTTCCCTGCGACTCGGCAACGGCCACGATCACGCTGGGGAAGATGCGGCGGGCACGGCGAATCACGTCGATGTGGCCAAACGTGATGGGATCGAAGGTGCCCGGGACGATTACGCGGTTAATGGTGTCACTCATGGGCATCCTCCGTGGGTGCGTCGCTATCGTTGTCATCATCCTCGCCGTTGCCAACCCAACGAAGCAGGTCGACCGAGGTAATGCCGTAACGCTTCTCGCGCACGATCTCAAAGCCTGCCGGATGCGCACCCGCATCGGCGGCAGCGTGCTCAAACAGCGCGTAGGCACCCGGTACCAGCAAGCCTTGCTGAGCTAGGTTTTGCAGTAGCTCCTCGACCGGCTCGGCGCCAAAAGCATAGGGCGGGTCGAGCAGGACCAGGTCAAAGGGACCGCCCGGCACGCGGCCGCGCGAAGCGCTTGCCAGCACGTCGCCGCCCACCACACGCCAACGCGCACGGTCGCGGCAGAGCGACTCGATATTCTTGGTAATCAGACGAGCTGCGTTGCGATCGATCTCGAACGTGGTGAGCGAGCGGGCACCACGCGAGAGCATCTCGATGCCCAAGGCACCGGAGCCGCCAAAGGCATCCAGCACGCGGACCTCGTCCAGATCGAAGTCGAATGCCGACATGACCATAGATGCGCACGCCTCGCGAACGCGATCGGTCGTGGGGCGGGTGACATCGCGACCACGGGGCTCCTCGATCTTACGACCGCGCCATTCGCCGCCGATGATTCTCATCCTCCGCTGACCTCCTTAAAGATGTGTCGATACCGCATGGCGACCGCATCGCGCAAGGGGCGCGTCGCCACGGAGTCAAGGTTGCAAGCATACCGCAAGAGCTCGACCGCGTCCAAATGGGCCCACTCGATCAAGTCCTCGTCGGCGTCCAGGTCCACAAAGCGCAAGGTCACGCCGCCATGCTGGCGGTAGCCAAGAATCTCGCCCTCGTGGCGCAGACGCAGGTCCATCTGGGCGAGCGTAAAGCCGTCCGAGGTCTTCTCGAGCGACTGGAGGCGTTCCTGTGCCGCCGACGCGCCGCCGTTGCCCTTGGAGTGCGTCATGACCAGGCACGTACCCGACACGCTGCCGCGGCCTACGCGCCCGCGCAGCTGATGCAAGGCCGCCAACCCAAAGCGCTCGCCATTCTCGATGACCATGACGGTGGCGTTGGGCACGTCGACGCCCACCTCGACCACCGTGGTCGAGACGAGAACATCGATCTCGCCACGCTTAAAGGCATCGATGACCCGATCCTTCTCCCCCGCAGGCATGCGACCATGAAGACGCTCGATGGTAAGCCCCGGTAATGCCAGACGAAGGCGATCGAGCTCGGTCGCCGTGTCATGCAACGGCACAGGCACGGTCACGCGGCCTTCGTCGTCGCGAGCGATGCCGGGTACGTCTTCGAGCTCATCGGCCGAATCGCTCGGCTCCACGAGCGGACAGATCACGTAGACTTGTTGCCCCTTTTCGTGCGCCTCGCGAATGGCGCCATAGGCCAGGTCACGACTCGACTCGGTGAGGACGCGCGTCGTCACGCCGGCACCCGGAACGGGACGATGGCGGATGATGCTCGTATCTAGGTCGCCGTACACCGAAAGCGCCAGCGTGCGCGGGATCGGCGTGGCAGTCATGACCAGCAAGTCGGCACCCGGGCCTTTTGCGCGCAGAGCGTTACGCTGGCCCACGCCAAAGCGGTGCTGCTCGTCGATCACCACAAGCGACAAATGCTTGAACGTGACGTTCTCCGAAAGCACCGCATGGGTACCAAAGAGCACATCGAGCTCGCCAGACTGGAGCCGGGCATGAATCTGTTCACGTTCGGCCGCCGACGTGGCGCCCGTCAGGAGCGCACAGGTCATGCCAGCCTGCGAGAGCAAGGGGCCGGTCTTATCGGCATATTGACGCGCCAACACGCCCGTGGGCGCCATGACGCAGGCCTGAGTGCCGCTATCGGCCGCAACCGCCAACGCGCAGGCGGCAACGGCGGTCTTACCGGTACCGACGTCGCCCAGCAGCAGACGATTCATCACGCGACCGCCATCGCACATGTCATGCAGGATGTCTTGAAATGCCGCCTCCTGTTCATCGCTCAGCGAAAACGGCAGGGCCTCCTTGAGCGCAGCAAAATGCTCTCCCGCGGCATGCGCATAAGGCACTACGTCGACCATACCGCCATCGTTGCGCAGACGCAGCGCGAGCTGCAAGCAGAGACACTCCTCGTAGGCAAGACGCCGGCGTGCGATGTCGCGCTCGGCCATGCTCGAGGGAAAGTGGATCGAGCGCAGCGCACGGGCATTGCTCATGAGCTTCCGCTTTGCGCGCAGCGGCGCGGGAATGGGATCGAACGGATTGGCAGCCACTTCGAGCGCACCGCTCACGATACGGCGCATCCATGCCTGACTTACGCCATCACTCACGTAGTGGACCGGCAAAATGGTACCCGCGGCACGCCCGTCCTCGAGCTTTTCAAAGTGGGGCGAGGCCATCTGCTTAAAACCGTAGGCAAACTCGACCTTGCCCATCACGGCCAGGCGGTCGCCCTGCTTAAGCTGTTGGGCAATCCAAGGCTGACGGAAAAAGGCAACCTGCAGCACGCCTGTCTCGTCCACGAGCGAGACCTCAGTCACCTGCATACGCGGACGGGGCTGCTTTTGGACAATGCGATCGACCGTGGCGATGATGGTGCACACGGTACCGATGGGCGCCATCTCGATGGACCACGAGCGAGTGAAGTCCAGGTAGCGATGAGGAATATGGAGAAGGAGGTCCCCCACCGTCCGAATTCCCAGACGGCGAAGGGCCTCCTCACGTTTACCCGAAACATATTTGAGTCGCGCGATATCCTCGTCGAGCGCATTGCTCTGGGCAAAACGCTCCGAGACGCGCGGCACGGAGCACAGCTCGGACATAGGCAGAGCCTACTCGATCGAGAAGATCACGGGATAGAGCGGCTGCTCACCACGATGGGCGTCGACCTCCAAATCGGGCTGAGCCTCCTCGATAGCGTCGACGATCTCCTGGAAGGCCTCGTCGGACAGCTCCTCGCCGGCCAGAATCGTCAGCGCGTCGCCCTCCTCTTCCTCCTGCATGCGGTTGATGCAGTCGAGCGTGACCTGTTTCACGTCGGAGCCGACCACGTCGATGGAGCCGGCAATGATACCCATGACGTCACCGGAGTGAATCGGAGAGCCGTCGGAGGCGCTGGAATCGCGCACGGCACGGGTGACCTCGCCATCGCGAACCTCGCTGATGGCGTCGACCATGGCGGCAACGGCGTCCTCGAGCTCGGAATCGGGCAGGACCGCGAACAGCGCGGAGAAGGCCTGCGGGACGGTCTTGGTAGGAACGACGGCGACCTTCTTGTCGGTGCAGGCGGAGGCAGCGGCCTCGGCAGCCATGCGGATGTTGCCGTTGTTGGGCAGGATGATGACCGAGGTCGCGTTGACCTGGTCGACGGCGCCCAGCAGGTCGGCGGTCGAGGGGTTCATGGTTTGACCGCCCGACACGATCACATCGACGCCGAGGGACTTGAGGATGTCCGCCTCGCCGGAACCGGCGGCAACGGCGACAAAGCCCAAGGCCTTCGCGGGCTCGGCGGCCTTCTCCTGGTCCTCGTGGATCTTAGCGGTACGGTCGTGGGCCTCCATCTCCATGTTGTGGATAAAGACCTCGTAGATCTGACCAAGCTGCAGCATGTGCTCGAGCACCAGGTTGGGGGTGTTGGAGTGCACGTGGATCTTGTAGTCGGGATAGGCGCCCACGAGCAGCTCGCAGTCGCCCATGGAGCCCAGGAACTTCAGGCACTCGTCCTCGTCAAAGGGAGCGTCGGCCTTAAAGAGGAACTCGTTGCAGTAGCGAAACTCCGAGCCCTCCCAGTCGTCGTTGGCCTCAATTTCGACGCGATCGAGGGCCGCGTCGCGTGCAGAGCCAGCGGAATCAAACGTGGCGGAGAAATCCTCGACAACGGTGCCGCGGCCAAGAGCGGCAGCAACAAAGTTCTCCAGAAAGATGGCAAAGCCAAAGGCTCCAGAGTCGACTACGCCGTTCTCCTTGAGGACAGGCAGCAGGTCGGGCGTACGGGCGACGGACTGATAGGCCTCGACGACGATGGCGTCGAGCGCGTCCTCGGCCGAGAACTTCTTCTTCTCGCACTCGTCGGCCTTGCTCGAGACATCACGCAGGACCGTGAGGATCGTGCCCTCGATAGGCTTACGAACGGCCTGGAAGGCGACCTTGACGGCACGACGGAAGGCGAAGGCGATGTTGGCGGACGTAACGGGTTCGTCGGCAGAGACGAGGCCCTCGGCCACGCCGCGCAGGATCTGCGAGGTGATAACGCCCGAGTTACCGCGAGCGCCCATGAGGGAGCCATGGGTGATGGCGCCGGCGATGGCCTCCATGTCGGCGTCGGCGGGAAGCGCAGAGAGCTCCTTGGTCACCGAGGCGAGCGTGAGCGACATGTTAGTGCCGGTGTCGCCGTCGGGTACGGGGAAGACGTTAAGCTTGTTGATCTCCTCGGCCTTGTCGGAAACGGCAGCCGCAGCGATCGGAAAGCAGGTGCGAATGGTCTTTGCAATCATGAGTATTTGAATCTCCGTTTTCGGATGCTAGTTCAGACGGCTCTTGAGCGCGTCGATGTGGATGCCGATCTTAAGGCTGGCAGGATCGATCTGGGCGATCTCCTGCAGGGTGAAGGCAACGGAGCTCGAAAGATTGTGGCAGACGGACTTCATGTTGACGCCGTTCTCGAGCACGACGTGCAGATCGACCGTGAGGCCGTTCTCGTCGGCGGAGACAAGTACGCCCTTGCGGAGGCGCTGGCCGGCAAGCAGGCGCACGCTCTCGGCGCCCTGGAGCTGCTCGGCCATACCGACGACGCCGTAGCACGTCATCGCGGCATAACCGGCAATATCGGCAATTACGTCGTTCGAGACGCTCAGGCTGCCGTTGATGGTCTCAGACACAAGAATCTCCTTTTCTGGTGCTCGCAGCACCATGTCGTGGGAGCAATCATTCCAATATTTTACAACGACCGCGCCATGTTGAGGTGGTGGGTCGCGGGATTACATCCTCGACACGAAATGTTGATACGGTAACGTTCGCCACAGGCGATCGCGGCATGAAAAAACCCGCCGCATATGCGGCGGGTTTTACAACCTGGCTCCCCGGGTAGGACTCGAACCTACAACAGCGCGGTTAACAGCCGCGTGCTCTACCATTGAGCTACCGAGGAATTTAAAAGCCCAACGAGAAGGGCTGGAAAATTCTGGCTCCCCGGGTAGGACTCGAACCTACAACAACGCGGTTAACAGCCGCGCGCTCTACCATTGAGCTACCGAGGAATAGGTGCGTGCTCTCAAGCAACGAAGTTTATTATACGGACGATTGGGCGAAGGGCAAGAACTTTTTTAAGAAATTTTCTCGCCTTGATCCCTTGGGGACGGCCTAACTGCCGGCACCGGCAACGGAAACGCCGATGTTTTGACAATGCCAGCGAGCGGGCACCAGAGCGAACAAATTGGCATGAAAAGAGGACGGCATAGACCTTCTGGTCATGCCGTCCTCTTTGAATGACAAGTTGTCGCTCTGGTGTCCGCGCAGCGTCGGCCAGTTACGGCGTTTGGTAAAACGCCGTAACTACTAAGACTCGATATAGTCTTTCAGCTTGCTGCTGCGGCTCGGGTGGCGGAGCTTGGCCAGGGTCTTGGACTCGATCTGGCGGATACGCTCGCGTGTGACGCCAAACTCGCGACCGACTTCCTCGAGCGTGCGGGGATGTCCGTCGACGAGACCAAAGCGCAACTCGATAACCTTGCGCTCACGATCGGCAAGCGAATCGAGCACCTGGGTGAGCTGCTCCTGCAGCATGGAGAAGCTGGCGGCATCGGGCGGGACGATAGCCTGGGAGTCCTCGATGAAGTCGCCCAGCTGGGAATCCTCTTCCTCGCCGATCGGGGTCTCGAGCGACACGGGCTCCTGCGAGATCTTCTGGATCTCGCGGACGCGATCGGCGCTCATGTCCATCTCGGCACCGATCTCCTCGGGGGTCGGGTCGCGACCCAGGTCCTGAAGGAGCTGGCGCTGCACGCGGACGAGCTTGTTGATGGTCTCGACCATGTGCACGGGGATACGGATGGTACGGGCCTGGTCGGCAATAGCGCGCGTAATGGCCTGACGGATCCACCACGTGGCGTACGTGGAGAACTTGAAGCCCTTCTGGTAGTCGAACTTCTCGACGGCGCGAATCAGACCGAGGTTACCCTCCTGGATCAGATCCAGGAACAGCATGCCACGGCCGACATAGCGCTTGGCGATGGAGACGACCAGACGCAGGTTTGCGCTGATGAGCGCCTGCTTGGCCTCAAGACCAACGTTCTCAATACGCGTAAGACGACGCATCTCGGCGCGGGTGAGCTCGATCTCGCCTGCCTCGGCAGCCTCAAGCTTCTCGGTAGCCTCGAGACCGGCCTCGATCTTCATGGCCAGATCGACCTCTTCAGATGCGGTCAGCAGGTCGACCTTACCGATCTCCTTGAGGTACATACGAACCGGGTCGCCGGTCAGCATCACCGTGGAGGCATCGATGCCGCGCACGCGCGAACGCGAACGAGACGTGCGCACGGTGCGCTTCTTCTTGCTCTTGGAAGAGCCCATCTCGGCATCGGCCTGGCGGGCCATCTTAAGCTCGTGATCGTCAAGCGAGCCGGAATCGTGCTCTTCGTCGTCATCAAAATCGTCGGTATCGTTATCGTCATCGTCGACGTCCATCGGGGCGTCGTCGTTTCCGCTCGCGGAGATAATCTGGATGCCGCTGTTGCGCAGCGCGGAATACACCGCGTTGAGCTGCTCATCAGAGACATCGATATCCTTCAGGGCGACCTGAATCTCGTCCTCGGTTACCGAAGTCCTGTTTGAGCCGTTGCCCATGAGCTTTGCAACGTAGGATTCCAGCCCAGTACCCGTGCTCTCAGTCTTTTTTGGCACAGATTCTCCCTTCGTAGTCCACAGGACTCAATACTTTAGCACACACATTGACGTCTATACCCAAAATAAAGACAGGATATAGGCGAGAATACGCTGGTTGACCACAACATCTAGGCCTGATCGGCACCTGCGCTCTCCAAACCGATCAAACGGAACGGGTCGGCCACGCCGCCGATCGACTTTTGGAGCTCGCGCTGGCGCTGTGAATCTTGCACTGCCTGCATCGTCAGCACGCGACGGGCCTCATCGTCGAGTGAACGGTCCTGACGCAACTTGGCCTGCGCGGCTCGCATGCGACGTTTGATGGTGTAGAGCTCGAGCGTATCGAGCATAAAGACGATGTTCGTCTCGGTCGGGTGCTTGCTCGTTGCCGAGATGCGCCCGGCGCTGACAAGCGACGCCGCCTCGGGACACACCGCGCGTGCCGCATCCATGCAGGCCGCAGGATCGGTGCCCGGGGGCGTCGCAAGTACGGCCCACGCAATGGACTCGTGACGCGGGTCGACCCACTCGATAGAACAAATACGATCGGCATACGTGCGGAACAGATCGGGGTAGCTCGTGAGCATCGTCAGCAGCTCACGCTCCCCCGCCAGGGATTTCCGCTCCAGATCGGTCAAAACAATCGGCATCGACGGAGCTGCCGCCGCGCTTGAACTATCGGCAACGGTCGCAACGCTTTCCATCCCCGCTGGCACATCAATTGGCGGCAGGTCCTCGTCGACCTCCACCGGCGCGACCCCATAGGCATCAAGCGGAACGTAGTCGTACGGGTCCTCCTCGACCGGTGCGGACACCGGCGGCGTCGCACCCGCGGCCCAGGCACCGCGACCGGCACTGCGCGCACCAGCCGCACCGCCGCCCGAGCTTCGTCCCTGCGAACCGCCCGCGCGCTCAGCTTGCGCGCGCTGACGCTCGTAGCTCTGCTCACGCCGGCGCTCGGCATCCTCGCGCTTGGCGACATCGCGAAACACACGGCCCGAACTCGCGCGCACGGTCTCCAGGTCCAAACCCAACAGATCGGCAATCTGGATAAAGTACGTGTCGATCATATAGCTGTCGCGCAGCGGATAGATGAGCGTCAGCGCGTCCTCGAGCGCCTTGGCGCGACCGCCCGGTGTGGTAATGTCGCTCGAGTCCTGCAGCGAGCGATAGACAAAGTCCATGAGGGGCTCGGCGGCATCAATGCGCGCCTGAAGCTCCTGGCCGCCATGCGCCGTGATGAACTCCATGGGGTCGTTGCCGTCGGGAAGCACCACGCAGCGCAGGTCCATCGAATCCTGCTCGATAAACTGAATCGCGCGGCGCGCGGCCTTTTGACCGGCGGCGTCGCCATCGAACATATATACAATGCGCTTGGCAAAACGGGTGAGTGTCTTAACGTGATGTTCCGTCAGCGCCGTGCCCAGCGTGGCGACGACGTTTTTGATCCCTGCCTCCCAGCAGGCGATGCAGTCGGTATAGCCCTCCACCACGATGGCGGTATCCTGCGCAACGATAAACTCCTTGGCCCAGTTAAAGCCATAGAGATTTCGCTTTTTATGAAACACGCTCGTCTCGGCGGTGTTGAGGTACTTGGGCTGGCCATCGCCCATGATGCGCCCGCCAAAGGCGATATTGTGGCCCTGCTCATCAAAGATGGGAAACATCACGCGGTCGTAAAAGCGGTCCGCGAGCTGTCCGCGCCCACGGCTCACGGCCACGTTGGCGTCAATCATCTCCTGCGGGGTAAAGCCCGCCTGAGACAGGTGCGAAACCAGCGCGTTGCGACCCGGCGCAAAGCCCAGGCAGTAGCGTCGACAGACATCTCCGCCCATGCCGCGGCTGGCAAAGTACTCGCGCGGACGGCTGTCCTTACCGCGCATAAGCATGGTGTGGTAGAACTGAGCCGTCTCGGAGCACAGGTCATAGATGCGGGCACGCTTGGTGCCACGATCGCGCTGCGCACCGGTATCGTGCAGTTCAATGCCCGCACGATCAGCCAAATAGCGGATCGACTCGGGAAAACTCAGGTTCTCGCGCTTCATGATATAGGTGAAGACGTCGCCGCCCTCGCCGCAGCCAAAGCAGTGCCACACCTGCGTGGCAGGGATAATGTGAAACGATGGGGTCTTTTCGCCATGAAACGGGCAGCAGCCCCAAAACTCATGGCCGCGGGGCTTGAGCTCAACCGTTTCCTGCACGATGGCAACCAGGTCCGACGCAGCGCGTACCTGATCTTTTTCCTCATCGCTAATCACGGATGCTCACCCCCTGCTCACCCAAGTTATGACGGATATCGTCGATATTACCCTCGACGGTCGCGATCAGGTCGTCCAGGGAATCGAACACGCGAGACGGACGCAGCCAGCGCGTAAACGCCAGCGACACGGAAGCGCCATACAGGTCGCCCGCATAGCCGATCAAGTTGGCCTCGAGATGCGCCGAGGCGGCATCATCAGCATAGGTCGGCGGCAGGCCGACGTTAACGGCAGCAGGCCATACGGTATCGTCCACCAGCACCAGACCCTCATAGACGCCATCCGCAGGCACTTGGATGCCGTCGGGTACCTGGATGTTTGCCGTGGGAAAGCCCATGTCGGAGCCCTCGTGACGGCCAGCCGCCACAACGCCGCGCAGCATATAGGGACGGCCGAGAAGCTCGGCAGCCAGCTCCACATGACCCTGAGCCAGCTCATGGCGGATGCGCGTGGCACAGATGGTCTGCCCGTTAACGCAGAGCAGGTCGTGACCGTAAACGTCAACCCCATGCTCAGCGCCCCAGGCGCGCATCTCGGCAACGCCCGAAGCGCCGCCACGGCCGAGCCTAAAGTCGCTGCCTACACGAATGGAGCGAATGTCGACAACGCGCGACAACAGCGCCAGAAACCCGACATGGTCGAGTGCCGCCACGGCGGGTGTAAAGGGAACGGCCACCACCGCATCGACCCCGGTTTGAGCCAGGGCATGCAGGCGGTCGGCCGTCGTCATCAATTTTTGAGCAGGCGAAGGGCTCACCACGACGTCCGGATCAGGATCGAAGGTGACCACGACCGCTTTGCTGCCGTGATCATGCGCATCGCGAATAACCGCGTCGATCAACTCTTGGTGCCCACGATGCACGCCATCAAACACGCCAATGGCGATCGACGCGGCACCCAAGAACTCGCACCCATCAAATGCATCGGCAGAAACGATACGGGCCTCATCCAACTCGCCCGCGAAAAAGATACGCGCGAGCTCGTGGGGCGCCAGCATCATCGAACACCGCCAATCGCCTGCGGAAAGACGTGATCCATCACAAAGCGGCCGCCCTCGATACGAGCAAGCGCCTTGAGCCCCCCATCGAGCACGAGCGCGAACGGTGCCTTCGCCGTATCGAAGTCCGAAAGCGCGCGTTCAACGGGAATGCGGCGACCACAAAGCAGATCGTCTGCAAGATTACCCGGCAAATCGACACGCGTGGCGCCAAGGGCGGCGATGGGATCCAGAGCAAAGCCGGCCGCGGACTCGGGAGAAAGCTCCTCGACCGCATGACAGGCGCCAATGGAAACAACACCGGAGGCCGTGCGGCGCAGCGCGGAAATATGCGCAGCACTATCGCAAGCGCGGCCCAGGTCGCGAGCGAGCGCGCGAATGTAGGTGCCCTTGCTTACCGAAAACGCCACGGTCCAGACGCACGTATCACCTTCGCCGCCCACGGCGATCAGGTCGGCGGCATAGACCTCGACAGGGCGCGGAGGTAGGTCCACCGCATTGCCCTCGCGAGCAGACTTGTAGGCGCGGACGCCATTGACCGAGATGGCCGAAAACGCTGGCGGCACCTGCATCTGCGGGCCAAGCATAGCGGCCAGCTGCTCACGGGCGTAAGCGAGATCGCGCAGCTCGGGGGCAACGGGCACCGTACGGACGGCCTCGCCCTCGGCGTCATCGGTATTGGTCTCGACGCCAAACGAAATGTCGGCGACATAACTTTTGGTATCGAGGGTTAGCATACCCAGCAGACGGGTCGCCTGGCCCACGCCCACCACCATGACACCCGAGGCCATAGGGTCGAGCGTACCGGCATGGCCGACGCGTCGCTCATGGAGGGCGCGTCGGCACTGCGAAACCACGTCGTGGGACGTACAGCCCACCGGTTTATCGACGGCGAGCAGCATATTCAATTGAGAAGGCGTACGACGAGCCATGTACCATCCAAAATGTTAGAGCTCGACGGTCACCGAAGCGGGATCCTCCCCTACCAGCTCGGCAAGCATGGGGAGTGCCGCGGTGAGCGTCTCGAGAATCGTTCCGTTGTTAGAGAAACCAGCGGCCGCGGGATGCCCGCCACCGCCAAAAGCAGCAGCGATCTCGGAAACATTGAGGTCGCCCTTGGAGCGCAGGTTGCCGCGCACCTTGGTATCGCCCTCAATGCCCTTTAGGAACAGGCAGACCTCCACACCCATCACCGAACGCACCACATCGACCAGGCCGTCGCACTCGTCCGAAGTGACGCCGCAGGCCTCGAGGTCGCTCTGGTACGCATAACTATATGCCACACGACCGTGCGCCACTGTCTTGATGCGGCCCATAACGATGGACTTGAGATGCAAGAACTCTACGCGCATGCTCTGGTAGACCTCGAGCGCAACGCGCGCCGGATCGGCACCGTGCGCGACCAGGCGCGAGGCGGCATGGAACGCGGCGGCATCGGCGTTTTGATACTGAAAACGACCGGTATCGGTCACCAGGCCGCACAGCAGGCAGGTCGCGACACCATCGCGAGCCACAATGCCGCAATTGTCCAAAAAGCGGTCGATGATCATGGCGCAGGCCGCGGCGTCGATGCACCTCAGGCTCAACTCGGCAAATTCCTCGCGTGCCGGATGGTGATCGAAGCACACCACATGCGACGAGCGGCGGAGCACCTCGGCGGAGTTGTTCAAACGCTCGACGACTGGCACGTCCACCGAGATAAACAGGTCCGGATTGCCAGTATACGCAGATGCCGGCACCAGACGGTCGGCACCCTCCATAAAGCGGTAGATGCGCGGAACCGGGTCATCGTCTGCCAGCAGCAGGGCAATGTCCTTGTTGGGGAAAAACTTCATAAGCGAGAGGCCCAGACCCAGCACGGAGCCCAGGGCGTCACCATCGGGAGACGTATGTCCCGAAATCGCAATGGAGGACGCACCCTCGATAAGCTCGAGGATGCGTCGCTGAATATCTGCAGACTCGCACGATGCGAGGTCGGCGGAATTACTCATCTAAAGCTGCCTCCTGGGCGGCATCCGCTATGGGATAGCCGTCCTCGTCCTTTTCGATCGCAAGCGTGGCGGGAACGTTTTCCAGCGCACGCGTGATGCGCTCGGCCTCATCGGTCGAGCGATCGATGCGAAAATCGAGCTCGGGCGTGACACGCCAATCGAGCGAGCGGGCCAGCAGGCTACGGATGCGGCCCTTGGCGCTGGCGAGCGCCTCCATGACCTCGTCGTAGCGGCTCGCGTCGCACGACACATACACACGCGCGAACGAACGGTCCACCGCGACCTCGACCGCGGTCAGGGTGACCAGGTCGAGACGCGGATCGGAAACCTCAAAGAGCAGGATATAACCGAGCTTCTCGCGAAGCTGCTCGCCCAAACGGCGGGTTGCCTGCGTTTGCTTCATAGCGCTACCCCCTACTCGGTACGGGCAACCTGGTCGATGCGGTAGCCCTCAATGGTGTCGCCAGGCTTGATGTCCTGGAAGTTCTCCAAGCCAATACCGCCCTCGGAGCCGCTCTTGAGGCTCTTGGCCTCGTCCTTGTAGTGGCGCATCGAGGCGATCTTGCCGTTGAAGACCACAATACCGTCGCGCACCAGACGCACGGAATCGGTCGCGGCGATCTCGCCCTCTTCGACGCGGACACCGGCGGCGATACCGACCTTGGGCACCTTGAAGGTGTCCAGAACGGTCGCGGAACCCGTGGAGACCTCGACCTCGGTGGGCTTGAGCATGCCGATACGGGCTGCGTCGAGGTCCTCGAGGCACTTGTAGATGACGTCGTAGCAACGGATCTCGACACCCTCGCGCTCGGCAGCGGAGCGGGCCTTGCCGTCGGGACGGACGCCAAAGCCGATGATGATGGCGTTGGAGGCGTCGGCCAGGACGACGTCGGTCTCGTTGATGGCGCCAACGGCGGAGTGGATCGTGTTGATGCGCACCTCGGACTGGTCCATCTTGTCGAGGGAGTCCTGAAGGGCCTCGATAGAACCCTGGACGTCGGCCTTGATGATCAGGTTGAGCTCCTTGACCTCGGCATCGGCGATGGTCTCGAAGAGGTTCTCGAGCGTCACGTGCTTCACGCGGCTCTGCTCCTCGATACGGGCCTTGAGCGAACGCTCATCGGCCAGGGCGCGAGCCTCGCGCTCGTCCTCGAACACGCGGAACTCATCGCCGGCGTTGGGGACGGACTGCAGGCCCAAGATCTCGACGGCGTCGGAGGGACCGGCCTCAGTGACGGCGTTGCCCTTGGGGTCGAGCATGGCGCGGACGCGGCCGTAGGTAAGGCCGGCGACCAGCGTATCGCCCACGTGCAGGGTACCGCGAGTCACGAGCACGGTGGCAACCGAGCCGCGGCCCTTGTCGAGCTTAGCCTCAAGGACGTTGCCCGAAGCGAACGTATCGGGGTTGGCCTTGAGCTCGAGCACGTCGGCCTGGAGCAGGACGGTCTCGAGCAGGTCGTCGATACCGATCTTCTGCTTGGCCGAGATATTGACGAACATGTTCTGTCCGCCCCACTCCTCGGGGATGATGCCGTACTCGGTGAGCTCCTGGCGCACGCGGTCGGGGTTGGCACCCGGCTTATCGATCTTGTTGACGGCGACGACGATGGGGACGCCGGCTGCCTTGGCATGGTTGATCGACTCGATGGTCTGGGGCATGACGCCGTCGTCGGCGGCCACGATCAAGATGACGATGTCGGTCACCTTGGCGCCGCGGGCACGCATCGCCGTAAAGGTGGCGTGACCGGGGGTATCGATGAAGGTGATCTTGCGGTCGTTGATCATGACCTGCGAAGCGCCGATGGCCTGGGTAATGCCGCCCGCCTCGCCGGCAGCGACGCCGGTATGACGGATGGCGTCGAGGAGGCTCGTCTTGCCGTGGTCGACGTGGCCCATGACGGTGACGACCGGGGCACGCGGCTTAAGGTCGGCGGGATCGTCGTAGAACGAGAAGGTGTTCTCCTCCTCGGGGGTGATGATCTTAATCTGACGGCCCAGGTCGTCGGCAACGAGCTCGACGAGGTCGTCGGACATGGACTGCGTCATGGTAAGCGGCGTGCCCAGCAGGAACAGGCGCTTGATGATGTCGTTGGCCGGAACGTCGAGCGCCTCGGCGAGCTCCTGGACGGTAACGCCCTGGGAGACCTTGATGGCGTCGAGGTCCTCGGGGTTCACGCCCTGGGCCAGCGCCTCCTCAATCTTGCGCTCTTCCTGAGCCTTTGCGGCCTCGCGCTCGCGCTTCTCCTTGCGCTTTTTGCGGCGACCAGTGGACTCGCGAGAGGCCTCCTCGACGGCGGCACGAGCCTCCTCGAGCACCTTCTCGCGGCTGTACTCCTCGGCCTCGCGAGCCATGCGGCTGTAGTGGTCCTCTTCGTTGTTGTGACCGCCCTTGCGCTTCTTGCCCTTGCCCTGCTTGTCGGGGTTGGGGAAGTCCATGCCGGCAGCGACGTTGTTGCTGGCATTGGTGCGATGACTGTGGGGACGGCTCTCGGAGGCGTTGCGCTCGGAGTTGTTGTCGGAGGCGTTGCGATCGTTACGACGGCCACCGCGACGGTCGTTGTTGCCGCCACGACGGTTGCCGCGCTCGGCAGCGCGCTCGGCCTTGGCCTTCTGCTCGGCGTCCTTCTTCTCCTTGAGCACGGTCTCCTGTGCGGCGATCTGGTCGAGCAGCGAGCGGAAACGCGAACCGGAATCGGAAGCGGGAACGGCGCGGCGCTGGGCCTCGCGGGCAGCCTCCTCCTTCTCGCGGGCAAGACGCTCCTGCTCGGCCTTCTTCTTGGCCTCGGCCTCGGCGCGGGCGGCCTCCTCGGCAGCCTGGGCGGCTGCGAACTGACGGCGCTCCTCCTCGCGTGCCTTCTCGGCAGCGATGCGCTCGCGCTCCGCCTCGGCAGCGCGTGCTGCCTCCTCGGCGGCGGCTGCCTCCTCCTCGGCCTGCTTTGCGGCCTCGACTTCCTTGGCGCGGGCCTCGATCACCGAGGCGAGCTGCTTGCGGACCATGGCGACGTAGGCGTCCTCCAGGGCGGAGGAAGCGGACTTAGCGGGAATCTTCATTTCGGCGAGATGACCCATCAGTTCCTTGGAGGTCATGCCGAACTCTTTGGCCAGGGTGGACACACGGACTTTTGCCATATGACTTCACCTACCCTTTCTGGCACCTTGGGTGCCTAGAGACTGAACGAGCGTGGGGTATGCGCTGGGACCTGCCCGGCGCGACCGCGCGCTAGATCAGGTCCTCCGCATCATCGAAGGCGTCGGTGTCGTGGACACCGCAGAAACGGGAGCCGGGACGGGCCTGGTTGCGGCACTGGATGCCGTCCTCGGACACGAACTCGCAGCGACGGACGTCCTCGTCCTCCTCGTCACCGATCAGGTCGGCGGCGGGCTCCTCATGAACGGGAACGTTCTTGAGGATGTCGGCGGCAAGGGTCTCGGACTTGATGTCGATGTGCCAGCCGGTCAGGCGCGCGGCGAGGCGGGCGTTCTGGCCCTCCTTGCCGATGGCGAGGGACAGCTGGTCGTCGGGCACGATAACGCCGGCGTAGGCCTTCTCCTCGTCGATAAGGACGCGGGTGACCTTAGCAGGCGACAGGGCGTTGGCGACGTAAACGGCCGGATCGGCATCCCACAGGATGACGTCGACGCGCTCGCCACGGAGCTCGCCCACGACGGCGCGAACACGGCTGCCCTTGGGGCCGACGCAGGCGCCAACGGGATCCAGGCGATCGTCGAGCGAGTGGACGGCGACCTTGGAGCGCTGGCCGGGCTCGCGGGCGATCGACTTGATCTGGACGGTGCCCTCATAGATCTCGGGCACCTCCTGCTCAAACAGACGACGCATGAGCTCGGGGTGGGTACGGGAGATGACAATCGGCGGACGGCTGTGCTCGCCACGAACCGGCTGCAGGTTGGAGTTGGGGTCGCGAACGTCGATGATCACGGCCTTGATGTGCTGATTGTGCAGGTAGCGCTCGCCCATCGGACGCTCGTTGCGCTCGTTCTCGTAACGGCGCTGGTCGAAGTGCGGAAGCTCGGCCTCGACGCCCTCACGAATCTTGACAATCGTGAAGTCGGGTGTGGACTGCAGCACGGTACCGCTGATGAGGTCACCGATACGGCCGGAGAACTCCTCGTAGATCTGCTCGCGGGCGGAGTTGCGCACGATGGCGTTGATCTCGGCCTTGGCGTGCTGGGCGGCGATGCGGCTCGTATTCTTGGGAGTGACGTCGATCTCCTCGAACTCGGTGAAGTTGCCCTCCTCGTCCATGGAATCGTCGATCGGCTCCAAACGGTAGACGTAGATCTTACCGGTGGTGCGGTCGATGGTCACCTTGGCGCCCCACTCAAGATGCAAGATCTCGGCATAGCTCTTGGCGAGCGACTGCTCCAGGCGGTCGATCAGGTAGAGCTGGTCGATGTGCCTTTCCTGGCAAAGCTCCATCAGGGCGGTCATCATGTCGGATGCTGCCATCTTACTTTCCTTCCTTCGCGGGCTTGAAGTCATAGGTGGGCTTCAACTTACACTTTTTAACATCAGAGAAATCGAGGGTAACGGACTCGCCGTCCTCGAGCTCGAGGGTCACGTCGGTCTCGGTCGCAGCGGCAATCTTGCCGGCGTACTTGCGACGGCCCTCGGTGGCGGTGGAGGTGAGCTCGCAGTTCTCGCCCACAAAGCGGGCAAAGTCACGCGGACGGCGCAGCGGGCGCGCCATACCCGGGCTCGACACCTCGAGCGTATAGCTCGAAGAGATGGGGTCGAGCTCCTCAATCACATCGCCGACCCATTTGGTGTTGGCCGTGACGTCATTGAGCGACAGGCTCTGGCCCTCGGCACCCTCGATACGCACACGCACGCAGGGGGCCTTGGTGGCACCCACGAGCTCAACGTCGACAATGTCGACATCGTGCTGGGGAGCAACGGCCTCGAGCGCGTCGATGATCGCCTGCTCGGTCTTGGTCTTGACCATTGCGGCACCTCCATCCATACAAAAAAGAAGCGGGGCCGAAACCCCACTTCTTTCAATTACAACTTCATTTGCAAGCAAACTATACCAATACCTGCACAAACGTGCAACCACAACACAAACCCGCAGGTCAGCGTGAGCACAGGTTCTCCACAAGAAATGGATAATTGGTTGTTGACGCAAGTATCCATAACCAAAGCGAGGGGCGACTCCCTGCGGAATCGTCCCTCGCTATTTGATGTCAGCTATGCACGCAGCGCTTACTTGACGACCAGGTTAACCAGCTTGCCGGGCACGCAGATGGCCTTGACGACCGTCTTGCCCTCGAGCCACTTGGCAACGGCTTCCTCAGCGGCAGCCCGCATCTCCTCGTTGGAGGCGTCGCGGGCGACGTCGATGCGGCCACGGACCTTGCCGAGCACCTGTACGACGATCTGCACCGTGTCCTCGATGGACTCGGCCAGGTCGAACTCGGGCCAGGCGGCGGTGTAGGCGTTGCCCTCGCAGCCGAGTGCCTCGTGCCACAGCTCGTCTGCCCAGAACGGGCAGATGGGGGCAAGGACGCTCACGATATCCTTTGCCACGCCGTGGCAGAGTGCCTTGTCACGGGAAGCGCCCTCAGTAGCGTTGAGGTAGGCGCTCGCCGCGTTGACGAGTTCCATGACGGCCGAAATCGCAGTGTTGAACTGGCCGCGGTCGAAGTCCTCGGTGCACTTGGCAATGGTGCGGTGACGCTCGCGATAAAGCTTCATCGCGAGCTCGTCGAGCGCGGACTTGTCAAAGGCAACGTTGGCGTCGCCAGACTGGACGAGCTGCCACACGATACGCCAGGCGCGCTTGATGAAGCGGTTGGCACCCTCGACGGCCTTGGGATCCCAGTCGAAGTCCTTCTCGGGCGGGGCGATAAACAGGATCGCCAGACGCATGGTGTCGGCGCCGTAGGGCTCGATGACCGAGCTCGGGGGCACGACGTTGCCCTTGGACTTGGACATGGTGTCGCCGTTCTCGTCCTTGACCATGCCCTGGCACAGCAGGTTGGTAAAGGGCTCGTCCACGCTCAGCAGGCCCAGGTCGCGCAGCGCCTTGGTAAAGAAGCGGCTGTAGAGCAGGTGCAGAATGGCGTGCTCAATGCCGCCGATGTAGTTATCGACGGGCATCCAACGGTCGGCGGCCTCCTTAGAGAAGGGCAGCTCGGTGTTGTGCGGATCGGTATAGCGCAGGTAATACCAGCTGGAGCAGGTGAAGGTGTCCATGGTATCGGTCTCGCGCTTGGCCGGACGACCGCAGACCGGGCAGGTGGTCTCGTAGAACTCCTTGCACTCGGCGAGGGTCTCGCCGGCGCCCAGGTCCAGGTTCTCGGGAAGCGTCACCGGCAGCTGGTCCTCGGGCACGGGCACGATGCCGCAGTGCTCGCAGTGGATAGCCGGGATGGGGTTGCCCCAATAACGCTGGCGGCTGATGAGCCAGTCGCGCAGACGGAACTCGACCTTGCGACGGCCGCAGCCCATGGCCTCGAGGTCGGCCACGATCGCGGCCTCGCCCTCGGAGTGCTTGCCACCGCGCATGCCGGTGTACTTGCCGGACTGGACGAGCGTGCCCTCGGCAGCGTGGGCGCAATCCCAGTCGACGGTCTCGGCATGGAAGGTATCGATGGTATCGCCGCTGGCCTCGACGGCAGCGCGGTCGTCATCGTCCAGGATGATCGGCACGATGGGCAGGTCGTACTTGCGGGCGAACTCAAAGTCGCGCTGGTCGCCGCAGGGAACGGCCATGACAGCGCCGGTGCCATAGTCGGCCACGACGTAGTCGGCAACCCACACGGGGACCTTCTCGCCGTTGACGGGGTTCACAACATAGCGGCCCGTAAAGGCGCCGTGCTTCTCGAGGGTGCCCTGGGCACGCTCGACGGCAGAGATGTGCTTGGAGTCCTCGACGATCTTGGTGACTGCCTCCTCGTACTCCGTGCCCTCGACAAGCTCGTGCAGACGAGCGTACTCGGGAGCCAGGACAAAGAAGGAAACACCAAAGAGCGTGTCGGCGCGGGTGGTGAAGACGGTGATCTTGCCCTCGTCGCCCTCGATGGGCTCGCCATCCTTGTCGCACAGGGTAAAGTCGACCTCGGCGCCCTCGGAGCGGCCGATCCAGTTGGCCTGCATCTGCTTAACGCGCTCGGGCCAGCCGGGGAGCTTCTCCAGATCGTCGAGCAGCTCCTGAGAGTACTCGGTAATCTTGAAGTACCACTGCTCAAGGTCGCGCTTCTCGGGCTCGGTGCCGCAGCGCCAGCACTTGCCCTCGGTGACCTGTTCGTTGGCCAGAACGGTCTTGCAGTTAGGACACCAGTTGACCGGGTTCTTCTTACGATAGACCAGGCCCTTTTCCCACAGCTTCTCAAAGATCCACTGACCCCAGCGGTAGTAGTCGGGGCTGCAGGTCTTGACCATGCGATCCAGATCGTAGGAGAAGCCCATGCGCTTCATCGTGGCGAGCGCCTGGTCCATGTTCTTGTACGTCCAAGCGGCAGCCTGCGTGTTGTGCTTGATGGCGGCGTTCTCGGCAGGCAGGCCAAAGGCATCGAAGCCGATGGGATGCAGCACGTCGTAGCCGCGCATGCGGGCCTGACGGGCCATGGCATCGCCGATGGTATAGTTGCGCGCGTGGCCCATGTGCAGGTCGCCCGACGGATACGGGAACATCTCGAGCACGTACTTCTTGGGCTTGCTGTCGTCGGTGTCGACGGCAAAGAGGTTGGAGTCCTCCCAGGCCTTCATCCACTTGGACTCAATGGTCTGCGCGTCGTAAGCAGGGATCTCGTCCTTATGATCTGTGCAATCGCACATATCAGCTCCTTTAATCTTTAATGGGGTCGGTCGGCTTAGCTTTATTCGCTACTGCGGACAGTCCTGCGCAAGACGAAGAGCACATTAAGTGCTCTTCTTTGCGTGCGGAACTTGTAGCGAACAAAGCTAAGCCGCCCGACCCTAAGGTTGACTCGCATGATGATAGCAAATACAACAAGCGAGATGCCTGCGACTTACAGGCATCTCGCTTTATCTAAATAACGTGGCTGAAATTCAACCTTTTATTTGTTGCCCGCCACTGGTTTGGCGGGTTTTCCAAGTGCCGCAGATTGCCGTGAAAGAGGAGCGACGCGTACTTTGGTACGCGAGCGACGGTTTGAGGTCCAAGGTGCGGTGCTTGGGAAAGCCGCTTATCGATAAGACACAGACTGCTGAGAATCCTTTACGACAACGTCGTGGGCGCCGCCTTCGACGATCGAGGTCGAGCTTACCAGTGTCAGGCGTGCCTTTTCCTGGAGCTCGGGGATCGAGAGGGCACCGCAGTTGCACATCGTGGACTTGACCTTGTAGAGCGTGCCGCCCACGCCGTCCTTGAGGGAACCGGCGTAGGGAACGTAGGAGTCAACGCCCTCGACGAAGCTGAGCTTCGCGGCGCCGCCCAGGTCGTAGCGCTGCCAGTTGCGGGCACGTGCAGAACCCTCGCCCCAGTACTCCTTCATGTACTGACCGTTGACGTTGACGCGCTCGGTCGGGCTCTCGTCGAAGCGGGCGAAGTAGCGGCCCAGCATCATAAAGTCGGCACCCATAGCAAGGGCGAGCGTCATGTGGTAGTCGTAGACGATGCCACCGTCGGAGCACACGGGCACGTAGATGCCGGTCTCCTCGTAGTACTCATCACGAGCACGGCAGACGTCGATCAGCGCGGTGGCCTGGCCGCGGCCGATGCCCTTGGTCTCGCGGGTGATGCAGATGGAACCGCCGCCGATACCGACCTTGATGAAGTCGGCACCGCAGTCGGCCAGGAAGCGGAAGCCCTCGGCGTCGACGACGTTACCGGCGCCGACCTTGACGTCCTCGCCGTAGTTGGCGCGAATCCACTCGATGGTGCGCTTCTGCCACTCGCTAAAGCCCTCGGAAGAGTCGATGCACAGGACGTCGGCACCGGCCTCGATGAGCAGCGGCACGCGCTCGGCATAGTCGCGAGTGTTGATACCGGCGCCGACCATGTAGCGCTTGTCGTTATCGAGCAGCTCGTTGGGGTTGGTCTTGTGGCTGTCGTAGTCCTTGCGGAAGACGATGCCCATAAGGTGATCGTTGTCGTCGACGATAGGCAGAGCGTTGAGCTTGTTGTCCCAGATGACGTCGTTGGCAACCTTAAGGCTGATGTTCTTGTCGCCCACGATAAGCTGCTCACGCGGGGTCATGAACTCGGAGACCTTCTTCTGGTGATCATCGCGGCTGGGGCGATAGTCACGGCTGGTGACGATGCCCAGGAGCTTGCCCTTGGGGGTGCCATCGTCGGTGACCGGCATGGTGGAGTGACCGGTCTTCTCCTTGAGCTCGATGACCTGTTCCATGGTCATGTCGGGGGTCAGCGTGGAATCGGACTGAACAAAGCCGGCCTTGTGATCCTTGACGGCCTTGACCATAGCGGCCTCGGACTCGGGGGTCTGGGAACCGTAAATGAAGGACAGGCCACCCTCGGTAGCGAGCGCGACACCCATGTCGACGCCCGAGACGGACTGCATGATGGCGGAAACCATGGGGATGTTCAGGGTGATTGCCGGCTTCTCACCGCGCTTGAAGCGGGTTAGCGGCGTCTTAAGAGAGACGTTGTTGGGGATGCACTGCGAGGACGAGTAGCCAGGGACCAGCAGATACTCCGAAAACGTGTGGGACTCACCGGGAAAGAACGTAGCCATGTTTCTCCTTTTTCCATGCGACCGGTCGGCTGCAGGCCTCGTAGGACCCAGCCCAACCTTGGGCGCCCAATACTGGGGAAGTATCTTAACGCACTTTGACTGCTACAATGCATGATTTAAGAAGAGCACACGAGGGTTTGACGCAGGCTTTGCGTTTGCCCAGCAAACACTTTAGCAGGGAGACGTGGAGCACATGGAGTACAAGACGACGGCAAAGCTGGTCATTCAAGCGTGCGACAAAGACCTGCCGGGCGTGTTCGGCCACGGCTGCGTCTTGCTGCTGCAGGGTATTGCCCGCGAGCACTCGCTCAACCGTGCCGCCAAGAGCATGGGTATGGCGTATTCCAAGGCCTGGCGCATTGTGAACGAGGCCGAAGGACAGCTGGGCTGCAAGCTCATCGAGCGCGACGGCGCCCGCGGATCCACCCTCACCCCCGCCGGCGAGCGAGCCATAGCGGTCTACGAGGAGCTGCAGACAGAAATCAACAACGTCATCGCCTCAAAAGCCGACGACCTCATCGCCAGCATCAACGCAAAGTAGTCTATTTGGTCTGATTATTGATCCGCCGCACGAACGAATTAAGACGCGCGCCATAGAATGGGCCTATCTACTACGTTTAGTTGAACACCCTCTACCACACCAGATTTCGTGAAAACAAAACCGCTGGTAGACAGCTTGCCAGTTTTCAAAAAAGGCAGGTATGGTCGACCCCTAAGGGTTAAACGTAGTAGATAGGCCGTTTTCGTGGCGCAGTCCCCCACGGCCCAGTCACAAAGTAGCTAAAAAAGCCCGTCCCAAAAAGACTACCCCGAGACAAGCCCCAAAATAGCTAATTGCGGAGGGCGTTGTCTAGGGCGGACGCTACAACCAGGGGGTTGTCGGTACCGGCGAAGAGGCGAATAGTGCTCCCCTGCTTGCCGCGTGGGGCCGAAAGGCGTGTCGTTGCGCCGCCGGCGGGCGACGTGCGGAACCCCCCCGGCAATGTGTCGAACAGCTCGCCCGCACTTCGCTCGATAAGGTCAAACTCAACTGCCGGGCCAAAGCCGTGCTCGAGGATTCCCGTTGCAACCGCATGGTCGGGATGCGAGGTCAGCCCGGGATAGCGCACGTTGCGTACCATCTCGTTGGCGGCCAGATACTCGGCCAGCGCACGGGCGCGGTCGAAGTGGGCCTGCATGCGAGCGTCGAGCGAAGACAGCCCCCGCTCCAGCACACCGGCCTCGTCAGCAGGCAAATCAAGCTTGGCCAAGCCACAGCCCTCAAGCAGGGCATGCGTGCACTCGGCAGCGGCATCCACACGATGGCGTTTAAGCTGCGAGCGCGCCACCGAAGCGGCAACGAGCTTGCACGGAGCCTTACCGGCGCACACGCGATCGAGCGCCTCGAGCGACAGCACCGCACCCAAGCGCAACGGATCGCACCCAAAGACGCATGCTACGGTGTTGTCCACAACCAGCAGCGCATGGGCCTCACGTGCGGCGCGTCCTAACGCGCGCAGATCGGGCACGCGCAGTCCAAACCCGCCAATAGAGTTGACGAACCACCACAGGTGCGGCCCATCGACCTCAAACGAAGCATCAAAGCCCTCGGACGCAGCGGCAAACGCCGCAACCGACGGCTCCCCCACCATAGCCACGCCGCAGCAATCAAAACCGCAATCAAACGCTTCGGCAAAGTCATCAACAAAGGCCACCAAGCGATCACCGGGCAGCACAATCCCCAGCATCGACAGCGCCGCCGGCACATGCGAGGCCGAAACTAGACGCGCCTCACGCGCGCCGGCCCTTGCAGCCCAGGACTCTTCTAGCTGTTGCACGTCCACGCGACACCATCCCTTACATAAAACCAAACCAAGACTAGCCCACCCAGGTCGAGAAAACGTCAGCGCAAGCAGCGTCGAGCGGTCCGGCGTTCGTTAGAACGCCGGAACAAAATCACCCGTGATATTCGCCGTTGTATTGGATGAGCGTCAGGTCTTCCACGCCGTCGAGCGAGCGGATGGCGTCGGCATAGGGCATATCCACACCGTCCGAGAACACCTCGACGGCCATCTCGACCTTGTCACCGCGCATCGTCTTGGATTTGACGGTGAACTTGGTGCGCCCAAATGCGCGCACGATATCGTCGCCCGTGGTCTGGCCCGTATAGTGGATGACCATCATGTACACGCGGGCCTTGTCCTGGTGCGTAGCGAAGCCGGCGATCATCACCACGATGGCTACAGCCGTAAGCCCCACGAGTGCGTACATGCCGGCACCTGCCGTAATGCCCGTGGTAATGGCCCAAAACAGATACAGCAAGTCGAGCGGGTCCTTTACCGCCGTACGGTAACGCACGATGGACAGGGCACCGACCATACCGAGCGAGATGACCACGTTGGTCGAGATCGCGAGCGTCACCATGCACGTCAGCACGCACATGCCCACGAGCGTCACGGCAAAGCTGCGCGAATACACCACGCCGGTAAAAAAGCGCTTGTACACGTAATAGATCAGGATGCCCATGGCGAGCGCCACGAGCAGCGACAAGCCGATCTTGGCCGGGTCGACCTGACCAAACGCCTCCAAGACGGAGTTCTTAAAAAAGTCCCTGGTGCTCATGGTCTAAATATCCCCTCGGTTCTCAAAATCCGATTCCCAGTAGTTAAAGCCGCGAAGGTAGGAGGTCTTGTCGTAGCACAGGCAGTACTTGGAGACCGCCGTGAGTTCGGCCGCGCCCGGTGGCACCATATCGCGCACGAGCTGCGGGCAAAACTCCGTAAACTTGACCTCCATAACCAGCTTGCCCGGTTCCAAGACCGGCAGGGCGGGCAGCGTCGCGTCAAAGATATCGAAGCTCCCCACCGCGGCGCGCACGTTCATGTCAAACGTAATGCGTACGGTGCCCTCGTCCATCACCCACGGCTCGCGCTCGTAATCCACAATGGTGCGCGGGCGCATCATATTGCAGATGCACTCGATGTAGAACTCGCGGCACAGCTGGTGTGGACTGCGCAGCAAAAAGTCGTAGTCGCCAGCCAGGATCTGCTCAAACTCGCCACGCGTGAGCGGCGCGTCTTCCTTGTAAATCCAGCTGCCGTACTTCTTTTTGCGCTCGAGCTTAATCACCTTGTCGCTGCCGTTATAGATGCGCACGCGATACTTTTTGCGCATGAGAATACCGGCGTCTTTTTCCTCGTAGGCCGAGTTGCAGTAGTCGTCAAAGTACAGGCTGCGAATGGTATAACCGCCCGCCTGCGCATGCTTGTCCAGCTTAAACACCGGCGCCATGCGACAGGCAAGCGCGGCGTGCTCGCCCTCGTTAATGAGATATTTGAGCTCGTGGCGGTAACGCTCCTGCGTGGCACGCACAGGCGGAGCCGCCAGGCGCTCAAGCAGCGCGCTAGCCCTCCTCATACGTGTCCTCCACGACCTTGCCGCCGTCTTGCACGTAGAAACACTTCATGCCGTACTGCTTGCCATCGTCGGTCACGTAGTAATCAAACGCATCCTGCGTATAGCCGTCGGAGTTGGTGGCGCGCACACGCACAAAATACTGGCCGGTGTCGGGCGCATCACAGGTCACCTCGGGCAGCAGCACGTCCTCAGCCTTAAAGACCACGTCGGCTATGGCGTAGTCGCGCGCCAGCTCCACGGTGTAGCGAATGTCGCGCGCCTCAAAGTCGTATGCGGCGTCCCAGTTAACGCGCAGCTTACCGTTGTCGATCTGCGGCGCGCCTATGTAGAACGGCATGGGCTTCTTATAGCTCTCGCGATAGCTTTTGTAGTTCTCCTCGATCTCGGATGGGATCGCCGCGGCGATCTGCTCGTACTCATCCTTGGTCACAGGCAGATGGTCGATATCGGGAGACGCAAATACCAACGACTCGGTCACTTCGCGGTAATGCTTGATCATCTTGGTCAAGCGCTCCTCGGTCAGGTACGAGCGCACGTCCTTGACGGCGTCGTCGAGCTCGCTGCGGAACGACTTACTCTTTAGAGCGCGCCTGAACAGAACATTGACCCAGTAGTTGCTAACGCCGCGCTCCCAGCTCGAATAATCCGTATGATCGTGGAGCTCGAGCTCACGCTTGCGAAGCATACCGTCGTTATCCCAATCCAAGAAGTACCAGACCTTGGAATTGAGTGGGCTATACAAGTAGAAGTTGCGGTTCTGCGTGTCGCAGTTGCCCGTCAGGAGCTGAAACGCCAGCCAATAGACCAGGTTCTCGATATCGAAATACTCGGCAAGCACATCGTCGATTTTTTGCGAATCATCGTTGAGCGCATCGAGCATCTCAATGAGCTTCGAATGGTCGGAATCACCCTTCGTTTCCAGCAAATAATCAAAATCTGCCTGGTTGAACGTTGGATCATCGGCCATTTTGATAATGTCCTTGTAGCGCTCAAACTCAAAGTTATTCACCTTATACAGGTGCCCGCTCTTATCGAGCCCATGTGCCTTAAGCGCCGTCTTGTTAAGCTGCTCCACCTGCGTAAACAGGCCGTAGTCCTCAAAGGTGTCGTTAGATTTTTCGGTCTGGTCGCACACCCACAGGTGCACAAACTGCGTGCGTAGGCCCATCATCTGCGGGATACCGCGGATAAGGTCATAGGCCATCTTATTGCGAAAGCGCAGGCCCTCGCTCATATGCTTATTGAGCGCGATGGAACGCTGCTGTCGCCATGTACCTTTTCCGCGCTTAAGCTCAACCTTATAGTTCTTCTGAACGCCCTTACTCGAGGACTGACCACGCACCTGCACGGTGGCGTTGGGCGCTTCCTCGCCGTAACCGACCTCCCCCGCCACGGGACCTTTATCGTCGCCCGGCTGAAGTAGACCCAAAACCTGATAGCGCTCGACATCCATAGCCTGATAGTCATACACCGAGTACGTATTGATCTCGGCCCACGAATGGTCGGTATTCTCGGAGCTGTTGCCGCGAGAGACCGTCAGATACATGCACACGATGCCCGAATCGTCGTAGACCTCGTACAGGTCGTCCTTATCGCGCAGGTGCTTGGTATCGCTGGATGCATCGGCCTTTTTAATCTTGCCCTGCTTCTTGGCCTTTTTGGTCGAGGATTCGTCCTGCGACGAGCAGCCCGAAAGCAGCAGCGTGCCGGCAGCCGCCTCAATCAGGCGGCGACGCGATATCATCCTATCGGTCATCAGGACCTCCCCAATGTTTTAGATACACGCAAACCACCGTGCGCTCAAACGCACCATGCGGTTCGCCCTCAAGACGCCGCCCCTCGTAGCGCTGCTCGGCACGATCGAGTATGTGGCCCAGCTCGGTAAACCAACCCTCTTTGTCGGTCGCCACAATGGGCTGCTGACTCAGGATACGATACGGCAAGTTGGCAGTATAGGTATCGAGCCGCATCAGCGCCACGACAAAAAACACTGCCGCGCCCAGCAAAAAGCCAAAGCCGTAAAACTGCTGCGGAAAAAACTGCGAGACAACCGTTGCCAGCCCCGCCACACCCGCGAACAGCCCCGAGGCCAGCACGGCGCCCTTGTAGTCGGTAAAGTACAGCAAGATGAGCAGAATCGTGTTGCCCACGGCATACAGGCCATAACCCACGCACAGCGTGCGGAAATACCCGTGCATCAGGTTGTTAAAGCCGAGCGGCAGGGCCGAAAGCACCGTGGTCTCGAGCGAGATCACCGCCGCCGTCACAAACAGCTGCTTGAGCGCGCAAAACCGCAGTTCCCGATTGAGCGTAGCGAGCATCTCCTCCTCGGCCACCATAATGTCGCCCACCACGCCGCCGTCGTTAAACAGGCTGTAGTACTCGCGGTAGCGCGGATAGAAATTGACCTCGACCGACACCACAAAGTTGACGGTCGTGACGAGTATCGTCAAAAAGGCGATGAGCGCCGGAACGTCGTGGTAGGGCGCGCCGTAAAACAGCCCCTTGACCTGCACACCAATCGGTCCTGCCCAAATAATGACCAGGTGGGCAAAGAGTCCCAAATTGGTGAAGAGCCCTGTGAGCGCGAGCGGCATAAACTGGTCGAGCCAATGCAAAAAGCGCCAGGGGCTGCAATCGTTCTGCGGAAAATAGCTGTACAGCAGCACGACGTCCCAAACGAGCATGACCCCGTAACCCAACGCAATGCTCGCAAGTAAGCCCTCGACGGGCGGCAGGCACAGCGCTAGAGCTCCCAGAGCGCACAGGCACGCCACGCCAATGGCGGCGGCGAAGCTACACAGAATGCCCTGATAGTCCTTGATGGCCGTGAGGTAGCTCATGCCGTTCCAGTTGACAATCATGATGTTGAACAGGAACAGGCACAGCAGCCCCTGCAGCAGTGTGGCGCCCGAGAACAGCAGAAAGATGCCGTAGAGCACGGTACCCGCGACGAGCATGATGGCATTGGAGCCCCAAAACGAAGGCAGGATCTCGTCCTCGCGCTCGGCAAAGAGCATATCGGCCAAAAAGCGCGTGACCGGCATGGAGAAAAAGCTCGTCAGCACGAGCGAAGCCAGCAGCGTGTACGTCACCATGCACACCAGCAGGTCTTGGTTGGCACGGTCCACGCCCCACGCGCCGCACAGCATCAGAATGCCCACCTGCAGCAACACGCCCAACAGCATGGGGCCCGTGCACACAATGCCGGCGTAGCCATAGGCGCGCATCGTCGCAAACAGACCCTTACGCTTAAACAGACGCTTGAGCTCAAATCCGATTCCGGCCATCGGCTACACCCCCTTCTTGGGCAGGTTAAACGCGCGGGCCGTCTCGGCGTACAGCGCGCGGTAGTTGGCGAGCATCTGCTCGTGCAGATAGTAGGTCGCCACGCGACGCTGACCGCGCTCCCCCATCTCCAGACGGCGTGCACGGCTCGCGCACATGCGCTCCATGGCGTCGGCCAGGCCCTTGCGGTACATGGGCGGGCTCACAAAACCCGCCACGCCAAAGTCATCGCCCGGGGCGCCTTCGAGCAGCTCGCGGCAACAGCCCACCTCGGTCGTCACGCAGGGGCGGCGCGCTGCAAGCGACTCCAGCACGCTGAGCGGCTGGCCCTCGGAGATGCTCGTCAGAATGGTAAAGTCGAGCTTTTCCATGTACTCGACCACGTTGACGCGCCCGGTAAAGATCAGATCGCGCACGCCCAGGGTATCGACCAGCGCGTGGCACTCGGCACCGTACTCCTCGTCGTCCACGCCGCCCATGATGTGCAGGCGCACCTTGGGCAGGCGCTCGTGCAGCTCAAAGAAGGCGTAGATCATGGTCTTGACGTCCTTGATGGGCGCCAGACGCACCACGGCGCCAATGTCCACCCAGCCGTCATCGGACTTAAGGGGAATGTCCTTAAAGCGGTCAAACTGGATGCCATTGGGAATGACCAGGCACTTGGATGCGTCGCAGCCCATGTCGGTCTGCGTCTTGCGGGCGTTGTGGAACAGGCTCGTCACGCGGAAGGCGCGGCGGTAGATCTCCTCGGACAGCACGTAGAAAAAGCGAATCCAGCGGTCCTTAAACGAGGGCACCACCCAGTCGGCGCGAATGATCTCTTCCTCGCGCTCGCGCGTGTAGATGCCGTGCTCGGTCAGCAGCACCGGCGCGTTGTGAACGCTCGAGCCCAGACAGGCAAGCAGACCGCCGTAACCGGTCGAGATCGCGTGGTACACGTCCGCCACCGGCACCTCACTGCCCAGCAGGTACAGCACGGGCAGTAACATAGAGCGCATGGTGTGGAAGGCATCGGCAAACGGAACGTAGGGGTACTCGGCCAGGCACACGTCGCGGAAGATGTCCATAAACGCGCGACTCTGTAAAAACGAGAGCGGGTGAACACGGCGACGCTGGAAGATGTCGAATAGCACGTCCCAGTCCGGGTTGGAGAGCGACACCAGACGGCGCAACGCCTCGCGCTCACGAGCGTTAAAGCTGGCTTCGTGCTGCTCGCCCGAAAGACGAAGGGCGTCGTCCAAAAACACCTCGTGCACCTCGACGACGTTCTTGGGCAGCTCGTAAACAAACTTGCCGCGGTCGGCGGCATGCGCGCCGATCACCCACAGCACAAACTCGTGCTCGGGCATGGATTGGATGTAGCCGTGCATCCAGGTGGACACGCCACCGTGCACATAGGGGTAGCAGCCCTCGAGCACCAAGCAGATTCTCATCGGTCGCCACCCTCCCTGCGCTCAATCGTCACCGTTTTGTCCGTCGCCTTGATCAGGTACAGGTTGCCCGTCAGATGCGTTATCTCGCCACCGGACACCGAGCCCGGCTCGCCGTTATTGGCACGGAACATGAACCATGCCTCGTCATGGAAGTTGCCCAGGCTGAGCGTCCAGGCATCGTCGCTCGTATCCACGTTCACCGTCACGGACGAATAACGCTGTATGGCACCCGAGCACTCTGATCCCGTCTGGTGGCGCAGGTCGGGCGCCGACGTGGTAAGCCAGTCCAGGTAGTCGGTCAGGCCTCCTTTGTAAACCTCCCATCCCTCCTTGGCGCCGCGGTCGGGATCCAGCAGGTCATCCGGGTGCATAAAGTGCGTGCTCACGTAGTGCATATTGAGCTCGGACACCGCAGCCAAACGCATGTAGGTATCGTCGACCATGCCGCCCGAGACAATGCGCGGCTGCTCCACGATGCCATCGCTTGCCACGCCAAACTCCTGCACGTAGGGCAGATCGGTTCCGTCCTCAAAATACGTACTGGCAATGGTCTTAATGCGCGACACGTCCTCGCCAATGATCTTGCGGGCGCGGGCCGAAAGGATATTCGACGGCGGCACATAAACCGAGCCGTGCGCATTGGGCAGGACGTCGTCTTGGAAGGCGATGAGCTCGTTGAGCGCCGCGACGAGCGTGTCCTTGTTCTTCCACGTTTTGTAGCCATACAGCGTGCCGTAGTCGGTATCCGAAAGCGCGAGCGGCTGATGGTTGTAACCGTGAAAGCCCAGCTCGCCGCCCATCTGCAGCAGCATGCCGCCAAAGTAGCGGAACTGCGTGGTGTCCGCCTGACGCACCGGCTCGACCTGGTTGACCACGTCTTCGTAGTTCTCGATCATCACGCCCGTGTAGCGAATGTCGTACTTCTGCGCGAGCTTTTGCAGATCGGGCCACCACACCTTGGTATAGAAATCGGCAATGGAAAGGCCATAGTCGCGCTTGATGTAGGTGCCGTCGCCCGAGGGCACGGGGCTCGGAAAGTCGTCCAAGTAGAACACGGCGCTGTTGATGACCGGGTAGGCTGTGGCATCACCCAACAGGCTGATCGCCGCAGCGTAAAAGCCACGCATGACCTTGCTGTAAATGCCAATGTTGCACACCACGGTATGTCCGCTGCCACAATCGCTCGACCAAACAAGGGGCGCGCCCGTATCGCCGGTTTTGGCCCACACATGCGCCGTCTCGCGCAGTGAAACCAGCAGCGACGATTTAAAGGGATCCGAGAGCTCGTAGCGTTGGCCACCGCCCAGCATAAAGTCTTTACTCGGGACGATGCTTTCGGCAGTGGTGTACTCATAACCCACGGTATCGATACCCAACTTGGGCGCAATCGCCTGCAAGTAACCGGAGTTCTCCGGGGTCATGGCGAGCATCAGCGAACCGCCGGCGCTCACCCAGCTCATAAGGTCGGTGAGGTGCGTGCCCAGCGCGTCGAGTGAGGGCATCAGTACGATCACGCGGTCAAACGACGTAAGCGAGGGAATCGCATCCGCGCTATCGGTGGCGATATCCACGTCACGATGTGCGATCTTCATATCGAGCAGAATCTGGTCGAACTGCTCCTTGACGTCCTCGACGCCGTCCTGGTCCGAGTCACTAATGACCAGGCACGTAGGCTTTTGGCCAAAGATTGCCGAGCTTGCGGGCTTGGCATCAGTGGCGGCAAGCATGCCAAGCTTGTGCTGCCCTGCGCTGTATTGCACGCCGGCGCGCTCAATCAACAGGACAGCGGCCATGGCGATAAAGACCGTCCACACCACGAGCAGCCCCATCCAGCGAAAATGGCCCGCACGGTCGCGGACATGTTGCACCACGCTCATCGTGCCTCCTCCCCATCGCGCCAAAATGCCAGCTTCTCGCGGTTGTCGGCATTCAAATACACATGCTGCTTGTCGATCGCGTCGATCACCTGTTGCACGCCCTCGCCATCGTGGCGCGTCACGGCAAGACGCAGGCAAAGCATCCACGCCTCCTGTTCGTCCGGCGCATCTGCCACAAGCTGCGTGGTCACGGCCTCGGCCTCGTCCAGCTCGCCAGCATCGGCCAACGCCGTGGCGTAGCGAATGCGCAGCGCCGTCCCGTCCTCGCGCTCGCAACGACGCGCGAGCAGGCGGGCATACTGCTGGCGCTGAATCTGCGCCACGCGCCCCTCGGCCAGACCAGAGGCCAAATAGTCACCAAGGTAGTCACAGTACTCATCCAGATTTTGCGCGCTGGGATCGGCCTTAAACGCACGCTCCAGCTGCTGCAGCTTGAGGTCGGACTCCTTGGAGATCTGCGCCACGGCCGTCGCGGCATAGTGCGCGACCTCGACGTCATCGTTGAGCTTAGCGGCCTGGAGCTGCGCCAGATAGGCGCCCGGGTCCTCGGTGAGCATAGAGAGCATAAGGCGCCGGCGGTCGCCCGCGTCATTGACGATGAGCGCCTCCTCGAGCGGCACCACGCCGGCATCGGCCTCGCGGCGCTGAACCTGCACGCCGCGACGTATATCGTCCTGTAAGCGAAGCGATTCCAACGCGCTGGCACGAGACGCGTCGCCACATGCCTGGTCGCGTGCGCAGAGCAGTACCACCAGCAACGGGCCCCACAACGGCACGAGCACCATCACGGGCAGCATGTGTCCGCGGACCGGTAGCAGGCCCACCTTCATAAGCGTCCAGAGCACCAGGCACACCAGCGTGTGGATTATCAATAAGAACACGGCGGCAACAAGCGAGATCAAGCAGCATCCCCCTCGCCATCGGAGCCGGCGGGATCAATCTGCCGCAGCAGTGCCACAGCGCCCTCGCCGTCGACATGCTCGACGGCAATCTGCTTAGAGGCCATGCGCTTGCAAATGACGGGCAGGTCGGCCTCGGTGGCCTGACGCATGAGCAGATACAGCGTGTCGCCGACCAGGCCCGCGGCATCGCTCTCGCGGATCGCCGACCCAATCGCCCCAACCAGCTCGCCGACGGGCTCCATGCCCGGAACCACGCGCAAGAGCAAATAGCTCCCCATCTTGCTGTCTGCAAGCGCCTGCTCGGTGGCAAGCTCGCGACCGAAGGCATCCTGCTTAAGCACACGCGTGCCCGCAATGCAGCGCTTGTCCTGCGCCACGGCCTCGTAATCGAAGGCGCGGCCCAGCGCGCTTTCAACCAGACCGCACAAAATGCGGAACAGGTTTTGGTAATAGAGGGTCATTTGGCTCTCGGCCACGCGTCGCACAAAGATAAAGATCGCCGGTGCCCCGTCGCGCTCCATCACGTAGGCAAACATGGGCAGCCCCGGCACCAGCTTGCGGTTCACCCACAGGCCCGAGTGGTCCACGCCCTCCATCATGGCCTTAAGATCGTCGAGCGCCAACGAGCGCAGCGCATCGGAAGAAATTGCCGGGCTCGCGGCGACCAGGCGCGTAAACGCCCCACCCGAAACGTGGTAGATCGTCACCGAGTCGTTTTCCAAAATCTCGCCGAGCAACTCGCAGCACTTACGGTAGATATCGCGCGGGTTGAGCACGTCGAGCTCCTGCGTCACGGCAAAGATCTTGCCAAAGCTGTCGTGGCGACCCACAATCTGCCGCTTGTAGGCCTGTTTATCCTCAATCGCGTCGTGGTAGAGCCGGCCCAAAAAGTCATTGCGGTTGCGAACGAGCTCGTTCTCGGCGCGCTCGGCCTTGAGCGCCTCGCGGTTGCGCAGCTGCACATAGCCGCATACGGCGCCCACCACAAAGTAGGCGATGAACGGCAGCCAGTTAGAGGGCTCGTAGAACAGTCCCTGGAAGGTATAGCCATACTGGGTAAAGTAGCTCGCAGCCAGGCCAATCGAGGCCAGCAGCGCCGCGACCAGGCCAAAATCGAGCCCGTAGAGTGTGCCGATCAGTACCACATACAGCAGGCGGTAGTCGAGCACGTTAAGCTGTGCCGACTGGGAAAACACCCGCTCCAGGCACTCAAAGAGCACCCAAGCAAGCGCGGTCTCTGCGCATGTGACAGGCAGCGTGTGCTCGCGCATACGGTCGATGGCATGGCGCAGCGGGTGGCGCCTGCCCGCGCGGGACTGCTCCCAGTGGGCATGTATGGTCGAAAGATCGGTGAGCACGTCGTAGCGCTGGAACCAGCCATAGCGCTTGCGGATGGCATCGCTCGGCGCCACGGAAGCTTCCGCGTCGTCGCCATAGGTTACGTCCAGCCCCGGGAACAGGCCCTGCAACGCCTCGCCCAAGTCGCCCACCGTATGGGAGAAGCAATCCGCAACGTCGAGCTCCTCGAAGGCGGCGTCCCAGCTATCGAAAATGCGGTGCACCAGAGCGGCCAGCTCCTCGGCGCACAGAGCCTGCAGCGGAGACGCCGCGCTGCCCTTTAACGCGACCGAGCCGCGCGAGCACGTCTGAAACAGCGGCGTCATAAACGGATCTGCCAACGCAGGCGACGCGGTATACAGATACGGAACGCACAGAATCTTTGCTTGGATGCCGTCGCGGGCCGCATAGTAGCGGCACAGGTCGTTGGCCGCGCGGGCAATGATGCCCTTGCCGGTTTGACCCGCGGCATCGACGTCGCCATCCGCCCCTGCCGGCCCCGTCACAAACAGCAGCTGGATCTGGCGGTCCATGCAGGCACGAAAGACCGAGCGCAGCAGCTCGATGTCGCCAAAGGTCTCGGTATGCGGCGTGAGGTAGGTAGAGAGATAGACCACGCGATCGAACTCGTAGGCCTGGTCCAGGTGTTGCAGCAGCTCATTCCAGGACGAGGGAGCCGGCGACCCATCGCGTTGGGCGTCGCTCGCAGCCACAACCTGAACATGGTCCCCCGGGAACGCCTTGGCGCAAAAATCGTCATCGACATACGAAGTATTGCCAACAACCAGCACTTCCACCGTGCGCTCCCCTCCCTTTAGATCTCAATCATGTTAAACATGCGTATTGTACGCTGCTCGCGCATATGTCCAAAATCTTTAAGGGTGATTTAAGAACATCTTTAGACCGTGCGAGCGCGCCAAAATAGGATAAAAGGCATCAAATCCGGAAGTATGCGGCAAAATCGGAACAGGTCGACCATGCCGAGTAGCGACAACGCGTCTACCTGCGATTTCTTTGCGCAAAAATGGTGGTGTGCTCGGGGGTTCCATAATTTGCCGCATACTTCTAACGGTCGATTTCGGAAGTGCGGGGAAAATCGAAAAACGCCGACCAGACCCCTGTTTTGTGCTTCCGCGACCTGCGGTTTTGTTGCAAAAAATCGAGTTGTGCTCGGAGGTTTTCGATTTTTCCCGCACTTCCGGAATTACAGCCTGGATCGAGAGCTCTAGCGACAATGAGGGCATCCGCGACAACATCCAGTTGTCACGGACGTACCGAAATGTCCATCTAAATAAAACTAGGGGATGCCCTCCGTTGGGAAGGAACCCCCTCGCAAAACTATAGCCATCAGTAGGCTTCGTTTTTTATTTATGCAAGCATACCTCAACCGTCGCACGTCTTACAACGAGAGCGGCAACATGCCGTGCATAGTCGATGAGCGAAATGTCAGCGAGCCGAGTTCAAGTCGGACAAGCACGTGTCAGTAAAGTTACATGCGAGCAGAAAACCGTCGGATATTTTGCCCTTTCCTAATTGAGATGTAACTTTTGACTGGCCAAAACTTACATCCGGATCTTCAAGGCTTGCCAGGCATGTTAACCACAAAATACAGAAAGGCGACCATCCAAAAGAACAGCCGCCTCTCCACAGAACGTAGGCCCGTAGGTTGACTACGTCAATACCGCTAATTAATGCTAGTATCCCATTCAGGTCCCATAGGGTCAATCCAATTCAAGAAAACGAACAGACCGGCATGCAGCATCTTCCATGAACCCCACGCCCCAGCAAGCCTGATTGAACTCGACTATCCAACCAGATACGGCACTATCACGTCGAATATCTCGCCCACCTTGGTTGCAGGGTTTTGCGCAGACGGCTTGATGTTGCATAGTCCCCTATGGTGCGCGATGAGGCGCCCCGCACGTCGCAGCGCTTCGGCACGCTCGCCATCCACTGCTCCGAACAGCCCGTCCAGGTTCTTTCGATACTCGATATTCAGGTCCCTGGACATCGCCTGAGCGAGGGCACGCTGGCACTCCGCGGCCGTCATGGGAGCAGTCGTATAGCGAAGGTGCAAAAGGAGCCACAATTCAAAGCAGGGGTTCGACCACAGCGCATGAAACGTCCTTGACCCATCGGAGAGCTCTGCACATTTACGCTCCATCGCATCAAAATCGCATGCAGGGAAGTCGTCCTTATCGAAGACGAGCCACACGTGATCAAATGTCTCAGGCGCATAGCGACAATGTTCAACGGCGAAGTCGAGCAGGTCAAGCGTATGTTGCCAGTTCCCTTAACGACAACGGCGACCTTTCGTTCGTTTGCCGTGCCCAAAGCGGCACGCACGCCCTCAAAGTAGCGAGGCTCAGTCTCTTTACCCTTGGTCACCACGAGGTGGCGTGTCATCTGGACCATGCGCGGGCGCCCCTCGCGCTTGCCGCTGCGCCAGCCCCTCGACTTTTTTGCCGCCATGCTAATCCCACTCCTCGATGCGGGTTAGATACGGGTCGGCCCCGTAGCGGCCGGACAGGTACTGTTTGTCGAAGGCCGCGTTCTTGCTCACCAGGTTGCCGTTCGCCTCGTGGATGTCGGCAAGCGACCATAGCTGGCTGGCTTCCCCTTCACCGCGCGCGGTAAACCATATCTCGTCGCGGCGAAACACGTCGTTTCGCATGGTTGATACGTCCTGGGACGAGAATATGAGCTGCGCGCCGCTCTTGTTGACTTCGGGGTCCTTAAACAGCAGAATCACGTAGCGCAGGAGCTTCGGATGCAGTTTGGCGTCGAGCTCGTCGACAATAACGGTGCCACCACACTCGAGCGCTGCCATCAGATACGCAGCCAACCCAATGAGCTTCTGGGTGCCGGCAGACTCCTCTGACAGACGCAGCTCATAGGGTTTTCCGCCCACCTCGTGCCTGACAAAGACGCGCTGACCGCGCCACTCCGGTGCCCTCTCCACCCTAAAGCCATCGATACGAACGTCAACAGCAAGCAGGAAACGCGTGACCTCGGGAGAGTCGCCCTCGTCAAGCAATTGCTCGAGCATCCGCTCCAGGTAGGAACTGTTGTAGTTGAGGAACACAGCGTCGAGAAACCAGCTGGCAGCCTCTTGGACCGCCGGCGTATCGAAGTTGATGCAAAGGAATGACAGGTACGGCAGGCTCGGGTTGAACTTAGCGGCGGTCACGAGCTTGCGCAACGTAGGGCCAAGCTCGACTTCTGTGCCCTCGCGCTCGAACAGCATCGCCGTGCGTGACGCGCCCAATTTACGTCGCCACAACCCTTCGGACACGATCTCGTCGGCGTGAACGGAAAGGGCATAGCGGTATTCATGCTCACCTGCGCGGTAGTAGAGCTCGAACTCCGTGGGCTCAGTGGCCGAGACGTCATCGAACTCGAAAGCCGAACAGCGAGCCATCGACGGACGCTCGCCTTCAGGAGCGCCAGCACGGGCGGACAGCAGCCTAACCGGTCTGGCAACCGCCGAACGCACGTAGTCGAGCGCCTCGAGTAGGTTGGATTTGCCACCAGCGTTAGGCCCGTACACCGCAGCCACCGGCAGGAAGCTCTGACCGTCAGGCCACTCGACAAGGGAACGCTCAAACTCCCGCATCGGCGTAGCCTGCATGGATAGTTCCACCTCATCGCGATAAGATCTGTAATTCCTGAAAGTGAACTGGCAAAGCATCGTCCTCAACATTCCTATCAGTGTTTTGAAAACATATTTCAGAGTTTTTCTTTGATTATAGACTCTAAATATAGTCAATCAAGAGCTTAAAGCCTCAGATGATATAAGGCGCTAGGCACTGAATTCAGAAGTATGCGGCAAAATCCCGACATGCCGACCATACCCAAAAGCGGCAACGCTTTTGCCTGCGGTTTCTTTATTCGAAAACGGTTGTGTGCTCGGGGGTTACGGAATTTGCCACATACTTCCGTTCAGCGATTCCAGAAGTGCGGGGAAAATCCGAGATCCGCCGACCAGACCCCGGTTTTGCGCTCCTGCGACCTGCGGTTTTGTTGCCAAAAACCAGGTTGTGCTCGGCGGTTTCCGATTTTCCCCGCACTTCCGGAAAACAACCGCGACCATGGCATTCCCGCCACCTAAAAGTTCAACAGTCAGCGTATGGCTTATTCACTTTGAAAGGGCACATCGCAATCTGCCGCCAGTTCGGCAGGAAGGACAGCGGGCAGCGTAAGCGCCCCCATAGGCGAAAGCCCAGTAACAACCATCAAATAGCTCTTCGCATGGGCATATGCCATCGAAATGGCATTTGAAAGAAGGTAGTGACGCGCCTCGTCATCGGGAGGGTTCATTGGCATTTGCGCTGAAACCGAGATGGATACCGTAACGCCAGCGTGCATCTTCTCCTGTGCACCTTCGTCTCTGTCAAGAAGGCTGCCAATTACGCACATCTTTAGACTTGCGCGTGCATCATTACCTTTTTTCGAAAGATGGACATCTTGGTAGCTAACGTCAACTTTTAATTCCATGTTATCCGAGGGCGAATCCTCGATATGGAAATCGGAGTCAACGACGAACAAATGAACGACTTGAATCGGAGCAATAAAATCCCTACTCATGCCGCCAAACCTCCAGGAATCATTTCGAACTTCGCTTGCGAGGACGGACGCTCGCTGCTAAAAGACCATTGCTTACGCAGGGATTCGCCGGGCAAGAGAAACGGGAGCTCTTTGGAATAGCTAACGGTAACCTTAGGAACGATCCTAATACCCAAAGCAAGCTCGAACCTAGCGATCGTTTTCAGCGTCATATTGGGCTGAGAATTCAGCAGCTTCGAAAGCGACTGAAGGCTCACGCCCATACGCTTTGCCAAATCGCTTTTGCTTAAACCCAAATGCTTCATCTCGCGATGAACAATAAACTCGATATCTAGCGCGTGTTCATAAGCGCGTGTTTCGCTAGTTTCTGTCTCGGCGTAAAAATCAGATAAATCTACTTTATTCATTGTGTTCTCCGTTTCGAAAGCCAAGTATAAAAGTCAACGCTCAGATTCCAGAAGCTGACATGCTATTACGGCTAATCGCTTGGCCCGATCAATTTCCTTACTGATATTTCCCGATCCCCGATGTCCTTTAAACCAAAACAATAGAACAATTTTGTCTACGCCCTGGCATATGGCATAAATCATCTCTCGATTTGCCCCGTCAAACCCTTTTAGTTCATAGAGGCCAATCTTAGAATCAATGCATCTTAGCTTTGAGGTCCCACTGGCAACCTTTAACCCATAATCATAGATTTTTGAAATCTGGACGATCATTTTACGAGCGGCAATTTTACGCTTAGGGTCTGACATCATCTTCTGAAATTGAGAGTTGTCGGAAGAAGTCGTCAGCTCCCAAAACGGGCGGCCCTTGGGGTCTCTATATTCGTCAAGTTCATATCCTTCTGCCAAAGGCCACCTCCCATTTCTAGTTACACTTAACTTATAAGTTAAGTGTAACTATTTAAATACAAATAACAAGGCATAAACTAGACTCCGCAGCCCCAAATCGAAAAACAATCCAACCAAGTGGTGCTCAATCCGGAAGTATGCGGCAAATTCTAGACATGCCGATCACACTGGATAGCGGCAACGCTTTTACCTGCGGTTTCTTTTCATGAAAAGGACGATGTGCTCGAGAGTTCCGAAATTTGCCGCATACTTCCGACGGACGATTCCGGAAGTGCGGGGAAAGTCCGAGATCGGTAGACCAGGCCCCTGTTTTAGATATCCTCGACAAGCCCCTTAAACGCGAAAACCGCCTTTCGGCGGTTCCCGCGGACCAAGCCGGACGTACCGTCGCAAGGCCTCATCACAATTCACACTCTAAGGAAATGAACAGTCGCGGTCAATCTTCAGCAAAGAATCCGTTGCGAATTAGAGCCAGATAAATGAACATCAGTAAAGTTACATGCGAGCAGAAAATCACACGCAATTTCATCTTTTCTCAATTGAGATGCAAGTTTTGACAGGCCGAATCTTACATCCAAACAAAAAAGAGGGCCGACGCATCAACCCTCTTCAGGTGTCGCCCGAAGGCTTCCACCGCAATTGGTTTAATTCTAATCGATATCAATTGTTTGTCCACGATCGCGCCAACCAGAAGAAACCGCTCATACTCGACCATTCCATTGCGGAAATGGCGCTTAGCCAGCACGTCACACATTGCATGCATGAAAAAAGGGCAACACTCTCTTGTGGAAAGCGTCGCCCTTAAAGCTCCCTAAGAACTTTTGTATTGCAGGACACATGCTACACCATCTCAATGAGATGGTGTAGCATGTGTCCTCGACCACCACAAAAACATCATCTCATATGATACATGAGGCTCAGGCAGTCGGGTACCATACATCGATCATACCTTTGAAAAAGCTAAAAGAAGATTTTACAGGGTCATTTTTATCGTAATACTGAGCATTGCGATACATACGGTCAATAGACTGGTGAAGTAGAACGCCCTTTGCCGCAACAACGCCAGGAGATGCAATCAGATGATGCAAGTAAAGAGTCGTCGAAATTTGCTGAATCCTGCCATTGCTCAACTTCGTTGAAAGGGTGATATCCGAATAACCGACAGCACGTAAGGCGTTTTTAACATTTCGACTGATCTCATGAGAAGGATTTCCTCCTTTAAGGTCATCGATAATACAATTATTATGTCCGCAGGCATTACGAAGTGCTTTGACGCTTTGAAGTTGATAGTACCGAGTTTTAAGCTTTTTATCTTGATCTTTATTCGCAATAAATAAAAGAAATTGGTTAAAGGTGCCAAAAGGAATAAGCTCAACAAAAGCCCAGACCGGATAACGATAATCAGGGTAATCGGCAATTATTTGGTTTGTGTAACACCCATTTGCGCCTCGGTTGATTTCCGATTTAACCGAATTTGCTATTTGCCCATTTTTCAACTTTCGATCTTTAGAGGAGATGTATTTCTCGACAACTGAATGCCCGTCTTCTGAATGGGCTTCCAAATACCTCAGCAATTGAATTTTGGAATAGTGCTCGACATCAATTGCGATCGAAAGGAGCACTTGCCGAAATTCATAGTCGATGATTGCAAGATCGCAAAGCATTCCAAAGTCCAAGTTGATGAAGAGGCCGTCGTTCGGACCGCCCACATACTTTGGAAAACCTTTTCGAAATAGATTAATACGAAAGAAATTATTATTCGCCTCAAGATACCGTTCAGCATTATCCTTCGAAGTGAGCTCGAATTTAATGCCCTCCGATTCAAGATGCTGAACTTGCTGAGCAGGAGTCAGCCATGGCTTGGGTCGAAATTCATCCATGCAGCCTCCCGCATGTCTACGAATTATTTAACAGCCGAATCATTGTACAACTTAATGATCTTGTAACTTCTATGCACTGCATGGTCCACGGCTTGCCGGGAGCACCGAGCAAAACACATCTCCCCCACTCTTTCAGCCAGGAACCGAACTCATCTAGGCCAAGAAATCCTAATTCGATTAATTGTATTGTTAACCGTTGATTGCAGAACATTATCTTGCTCGTCAAAAGTCATTGGAAAATACTGAAGGTAACGGTTACCAAGTATGTCCGAGTAGGCAATAAGGATGCGATAACCAGCTTCCATCATCGGCTTTGTTTTGCCCTCAAAATAGATGACCAACTCACTCTCCCCACCCACCGGAAGCTGCCGAGTTTTACCCCAATCAATCTGGGGGCTCCCAGAATGCAGCAAGTCATTTCTTCTAGCAATTCCAACCCTAACGTTAACCGCAGGTCCAGCCCCTATACTGGACACTACATAGCGATTGGCGGCATGTTTGGGCTCAGGATTAGCACCACAAGGGACAGCCGGATCGCCGTTACTAATTGAAAGGCGGTCTACGCAGTCCAAAACGCCGGATTTATATTCGTCGTCTTTGGGATCGTCTTCGGTAAATATGCTGTGAACAAGACTATTCTTCGTCAACCGAAAAGGCTTAGCAGACAAACGGGTCAGGGCAATACACGGAAGAATGCTCATCACGTCAGAATGTCTCCGGTCTTCCCTCCCAGCCCGCAGCGAGAAATACAGTACCGCAATGGCCGAAATTGAACCGACCAACGCGCCGAGCTATCCAAGTAGGCCGTTGGCATCCCATACGGGACACAGCCATTCAACTGGAGCGTCAATTGAAAATGTAAACTGGATGACTATCAGCAAAAATACAGACAGGACCGCAACACAAGCGATAAACGCTTTTATTAAATCAAATACAGAAGGCTTCCTCTTGCCCCAGCGCATCCCAACCAAACTCCTTTCATAAAACAGGGTTATAGATAGTTATTAATCCGTAATCAATGACCGCATAGCTCCAGCATCGAAAATTATTATTGATGCCCTCTTTAAGCTCATATTTATCTTATGAGCTTCGAATCTATGCCCTAAGAAAGAAAATCAGCTCTAAATCGACCCTCAGAATATTGAAAAGCCACCTTCGCTGGGAAAAAAGAATCAAAGAGAGCGGCATAGGAAAGCACGTCCTCAACCCAATTCACTAGACTAGCGGGCAGCAGGCGGGCAGTTTCATGCCCGTTGTCAGAAATTAGAGCCATAGGGGCCCCGTCCTTGGCAAACATAACCTTTAGCACCGTATAAATTCTTGGCTGATCAGTGATTCTAAGGCGAGGGCGAAACAGATTGCTGGGATCGCTCGAATGGCTCACCCATAAAGGATCATCATCCATTACGCGGAAGTGCTCCGAAAGACTCACGCAACATGAGGTGTTGAAATATTCCGAGATATTCTCGCCCACCTCACGAAGCTGAGAAGCATTTTCAAAACTGTTGAGGTAGTTAAGAAGCGAAAGCAAAACCACAAGGTCATCTGAGTAGCCGCTAGCATAAAACTTGTACCAGCATTGATCATACTGGATCAGTACTCGTCGTAACTTTTTATACAACGCGAGCCGTTCGTCATTTAGCTTGAACCACTCTATATCAAAGAGCTTCTTTTTGAGCTCATCTTCTTGCGATTGATAGGTTTGCTCATCACGGATGGCTTTCATAAGCTTTGCCACAATCCCAACAAGCATATCGGACATTCTAATGCCGAAACACCCTGTCGAGTCAGCTTGACGCACCCCGCTAAAACCCAACTGCTCTGCAGCGATCCTGGTTTTCTCTTCACGATCAATTACAAGCGAGTAGCTATCGACTTCATTATGCTCACTCAGATATAGCGCGAATCCAGACAGAGCGGAATGATATTCCCACTCATAATTCTCCAGCGGATCCGCGCATTCAATGACATTCAAAAGCAGCTGACACTGATCAATTTCAGTATGCTTAAGCTCGAGATTCGTTTTGTCTAGCTCAATTCTTTTTCGAAGAAAATCCCGTAGCGCAGTCAGCAAATCATCGGGAGATCGGTATAACGACTCAACCACTTCAATAGGCCTATATTGAACTAGTAGCTTTGCAAGAGAGTACTTTAGCGAATCGGCATTAAACCAAGGGTTATTTTGATATTGGCTGAATAACTTATCGATTAGCCATTCAGCCTTGCTTGAAAAGGCGCAATAAACATATATGTCTTCATCAAACAAGTCGAGGAAATCGCTTATCAGGCGTGCATTGTTCGAGGATAAAGATTTAAAACCGTATTTAAAGTGACTCTTTTTAAGAACGGTACTCTTTAACTCTTTAGCGTTTGGAGAGAGGTACTTATTTTCAAACTCAGAGTATTTGACTGCTAGATCTTGCTCCCGGTGAACGTTCCATCCAACTATTGCAACTACAAATCCATCGTAAAATTCATCGGCAGTGATCGTCCTGAGATTTAAAAGGCGACTATGCTGACTTTCGTCATAGTAAAAAGCGTAATTAGGCATCTCTGACCAATCTCCGATTCGCGAATGATCATCACAATAGAAACGAATTGCCTACATCTTCCCAGTATCGGCAAGGCGCCAAAACTACTTGCCCAGGGCCGTCAGCTCGCAAGCCCTGGACTCCATGGCAGCAAAGTACATATGCTGAACGCCTTAAGCAATAGTACTCCCTAACACTTTTGAAGAAGACATCTGTCTAGTTGATTTCGTCAAACGGTATCGAAAAAGTCGAGCTGCCCAACGCGCTGAGCATTTGCACGCCCGAGCACGACCGAATATCGCGAGCTGGCACCTACGGTATTACAATTGGCCACTGAGGCCGACGTGGATCCCGGTGTCCTTTCATTGCTAGCAAGCCACACCGAAACGCTGCCGCATGTTGACCCCGTCCATATAAACCCCGGCGCCGAGCCAAGGGCGCCAGAAACAGCAGCGCGTAGGCCGCCTCCTCGGGCATCCCCTCGACGTCCTCCCAGGAGATGCCCCGCCCCCCTCGCGGCCTCCAGCACGTCTTGGACGCTGTGCTTCGAGACGTGGGCGGTACGGGCGATCGCGTTCTGCGACAGCCCGTTCACCGACCTCAGCCTCAGGACCTCCCTGGCCCTGATCCTTCTCGCCATGTGGAACCTCCTCGTTCTCTGGACTGCATGGCAGCCCGAGCGTAACGGGGATGCGCGGGAGGACGTTTAATGGCGGTGCCAAATGGCAATAATTGTCCGGGTGGGCGGTGATGCTGATTCACAATATAGGTGGTGTCGAAAGGGCCTAGGGCTCGCCCCTCCCCAACATCCCCCCAGAAAGTTCGCTGATGTTGACTGGGGTTCCCGTAAAATAAACCGCAACAAAATATGTGCGGAGTGCTGGCCTGGAGCTGCCTTCGGACCCTATTGGCTGCTTACCGAGAGGCTCCGCTATGAAACGACCCCTTTACTACCTGCTCTGCGCGATCGCGTGCTCGTCCATGCTCAGCGCAACGATGCCCATGGCAGCCATTGCGGAAGCCATCCAGCCTCAGGCAACCGTAGAGCAGCAGGCGCAGGCCGGCACCGCAACCAGCGACGCGGGCGAGGCCGAGAGCGACGCCAACACAAGCGCGCCCGTGGCAAACGCAACGACCAACAACACCGCCACACCCAGCAGCACCACCGCAACCGCCACACCCAGCAGCACCACCGCAACCGCCACGCCCGGCACCACCGCCGCAACCGGCACCCCCGCCCCATCCCTCCGAGCCCAAACCAACGGCACTCCCGAAGCGATCTCCGCCACGGCACAAACCACCTACGCACACTCCGCCACGGCAACCCAAAACGGCGTCACCTTCACCGTCTCGTGGAACGACGCCCCCGCGGGCACCGCGACGACCTTCCACGTAACCCAGACCAACGGCTCGTCCCAGGCCAAGGCGCGCATGGACGTGCCCACCTATTGGGACGGCGGCGGCCAGGAAAGCGTCTGCGACCCGTCGCGCCCGGCATGGGCCAGCTACTACAGCTTGGGCGCCGCGGGCCACGACTTTACCTTCGACTTCACGGCGTCGGGCACGTACCGCATCTACTTCTACTTTATGGACAACAACAGAAACGACCCCCAAAACGACAAGGGGATCTACTACCTGCGCACCACGGCGGAGACGACCGTAAACGACGCCGCCCGCCCAAGCGTCACGCAGATCGTCAACAACGCCGTGGACCTGTGCAGGCAAGAGACAAACGGCTCGGAATACGACATGGCGCTGTGGCTCCACGACTGGACGCTCGACCAGCTGAAGTACGACCACAGCCTCAACTGGTGCTCGGCCGAAAGCGGCCTCACGCGCCACCAGGGCACCTGCGAAAGCTACCAGCGCATCTACTCCAAGCTCCTTGACGCAGCGGGCATCGCCAACGGCCGCATCACCGGCAACGGCCACACCTGGAACGCCGTAAAGATCGACGGCAAATGGTGCCAGATGGACCTAACCTGGGACGACACCAGCGACAACTGGTACGGAGACCTGGACCAGCGCCATCTGTACTTTGGCCTGACCGACGAGCTCATGGCAATCGCCCACTCCGACCACACGGCAAACTACCAAAAGGGCGTCTACGCCTACCGCTCAACCGACCTATCCAACAATTACTTTGTGCGAAACGGCAAGGCCGATGAATGGGCAGAGAAGTACGCCGATCGCATTCAGCAGCACCTGGATGACAAGGAGGAGAGCTTTTCCATCAATGCTGACAACCAGTCCTTCCCGCCCAGCATCTCGGGAATTCAGAATGGGATTGTTGCTTATGCGATGAATCGGAGGGAGTGGAAGACTGGTGGCGCCAAGGTTGAGCTTACTGCGGCATCGAACATCGGGGCAATCTCAACCTTCGAGTGGGTAGCGAAGTATAACTTCAAAGCGGAGTATTCCAAAGAAACAAAAGAGGGGTGGACTACACTAGAAAATGGTTCGATTTGCTACTACAGGAATGGAGTATTAATTCATAACGAGCGGAAGATCGACGGCAAGTGGTACTACTTCGACTACAACGACGGCGCCATGGCGACGGGCATCACGAGACTGCCGTACGGCAAGAAGGTCTACTACGGCGAGGACGGCGCCATGCGCTTCGGCGAGCAGAAGATCGACGGCAAGTGGCACTACTTCGACTACAACGACGGCGCCATGGCGACGGGCATCACGAGACTGCCGTACGGCAAGAAGGTCTACTACGGCGAGGACGGCGCCATGCGCTTCGGCGAGCAGAAGATCGACGGCAAGTGG
>CABQHT010000004.1 GCA_902464035.1 uncultured Collinsella sp.
CTACGGCGAGGACGGCGCCATGCGCTTCGGCGAGCAGAAGATCGACGGCAAGTGGTACTTCTTCGACTACAACGACGGCGCCATGGCGACGGGCATCACGAGACTGCCGTACGGAAAGAGGGTCTACTACGGCGAGGACGGCGCCATGCGCTTCGGCGAGCAGAAGATCGACGGCAAGTGGTACTTCTTCGACTACAACGACGGCGCCATGGCGACGGGCCTCACCACGCTGCCGTACGGAAAGAGGGTCTACTACGGCGAGGACGGATCGATGCGCTTCGGCGAGCAAATAATCGAGGGAGAGATTCATTTCTTCGATCCCCATACCGGGGAAATGATTTACTAAAGCCGTCGGTATTATTGCATGTGCACTACCGTGTGACCGAAACGTATAGTAGATACTTTAGCCCTGGCTCATTAAAAATCACAGCTCCTTACAACGACGCAGCAATCCGTCGACACAGCAGCCATCGACGCCGCAGTCCTCGAAACAGCTCTTCCACTTGAGTTCTGTTACCAACTCCATACGATTACAGATACACAAGTAGGTGCAGGTGGTAAAACAACCAAAAACAAACCCTAAGAGCAAAACGCTTGCCAGCAAATTTGAAATAGCGCCGAAATAGCGGCCAATTTCAAGCCAGCGCTGGTCAAATTGATTATGCCCGGCACTGATCAAATGCAACAAATCACAAATTTCATCTAACAAATTAGTCAATTTTCGATTGGCGTCTACCTTAACGAATCGCCAAGATCGCACGGAATAACCGCACCATTAACACAGAGGCTTCTGTCAGAAAGAAGAAACAGCACAACCTCGGCAATCTCCTCGGGGCGAATGACACGGCCCTCGCCGATGGTCGCGAAGCCTTTAGCAAGGTCACCGTCGGGATCAACCCCGTTGATGTTTGAGGCGGTCATCCCCGGCGCCACGACGTTTGCACGTATGCCGTCCCGGTAGTGTTCGCGCGCCACGCCTTGGATAAAGGAGTGCAGTGCCACCTTCGAGAGCCCGTAGGGCACCGAGTCCGGCATGAGCCCACGATTCGACCCCGTGGCAACGACGGTGCCGCGCCGTCCCTCGGCGATCAGCCGCGTGATGAACTCATTCACGAGCTCGACAGTAGCTATCAGATTCACGCGTAGCACGCGATCCACCGACTCGGCATCCCATACCCCCTCGCCGTCGGTGTACACCCCGGCGTTTGCGAACAGGCAGTCAGGCAAGCCCCCCAGCACATCGGCCGCACGTTCCAGCAGGGCACCGGCAGGACGCTCACCGGCGTCATACTCGATTCCGTGCACCGCCCTGCCGAACTCGGCCTCAATCTCGGCGAGCCCCCGGTTGCCGGGCCTACCGGTGAACGCAACCTCGGCCCCGCAGCGCACCAAAAGCTCCACGACCGCGCGACCGATGCCGGACGTACCGCCCGTCACCAGCACGCGCCTGCCGGCCATCACCTTGTCCTGCGATGTGGGGAGTACCTCCACGGCCCTCCCGGGGCGCAGCACACGCTTTATCCTGCTCTTCAGACCCATATCGATCGGCCTCCCGCCGTCATCTCCAAAACAACCCAAGCACGAACGGCTTCGCAAGCCTGAACCCCTCGGTCCTGCCGTAAACAGCAAGCAGCAGCAAGTTGGGCAGCACCAGCATGATCGCGAACTTCACCGCAAGCCCCACGGCACCGCCGATAGGTACAAGTGAGACCGCCCACGAGCAGAACAGCGCCATCGCCGTAAAGACCACCGTACGGCCGAGCTGGCCTGCAACGTACCTCAGCCAAGCCCCCCTGTCCTCGAAATAGGACAGGAACAATATTTTCGTGTAGAACGGCGTGTATACCGCGAGCAGCGCCACGATGCTGGAAATCGCCACGCCCGGCAGCCCGATTACGTTCACGAGCGCGATGTTGAGCGCAAGATTCACGGCGGCAGCGGCTAAGGGAACGAACCTCCCCTGTCTCCAAAGACCTGCAGCATCGCGGTAGACGTAGGTCATGTCGTTCACGTGGCTGGTGAAAAAGACCGCCCCAAGGAGCGCCACCATGCCGAATTCTAGCATGTTGTCCTCGCCGAGCCAGATCTCGACGAACGGCTGGCTCAGCGCCATGAGGCAGCACCCGCACCAGGCGATGAGCCACGTGTACAGGAAGTCGAACTTGCGGAAGTCCCTGAAATTCTTCTCCTTGTCCTCGACCGCAATGCTGTTGCCCACAGACGGGATGATGCTCATTGTGAGCATGCCGGCAAACCCCGCGACGGCCGTCACCAGCGTCCAGTAGTTGTTATAGACGCCCAGCACGGTCAGACCAAGAAATGCGGATATGACGATGCTGTCTACCGACGTCAGGAACACGGTACCGATCTTCTGGATCATGAGGCCGAGGATGTTGGTGCTGATTGCCCTGACCTCGTCCTTCGCGAGCTCGCCCGACGGCCTGTATTGAGGGTACCGTCTGTTGAACAGCACCGAGAGCGCGACGTTCTGCCCAACGGTGACCAGCGGCAGGACGAGGGCGTAGGCGTAAAAGGACCGCAGCGCCAGGAGCACGGTTATCTGGAGCAGGGCCGATACAATCGCTAGGGCCGACCCGACGTTGCTGACGACATCGGAGCGTTGGGACGCCGTGAAAGCTGCCTGCTTGTAGGCGAACATGAAGTAGCTCAGCACGGTGTTCGCGAGATAGATCCCGTAGAGCACCCTCAGGTCGATGTCGGCGGGCACGTCCCCGCTCACGAGGACGTCCAAGAACGGCACGAGGCACAGCCCGATCGCCAGGATGACGCCGCCGATGGCGCGGTACCACTTCCTGTACAGCGCGAGCAGCGCCCGCACCTTCGCGTCGTCGCCTGTCGCCATGGGCTTGTACATGGCATAGACGAGGGCGGTCCCCACGCCGAGCTCCGCGAGGCTCAAGACGCTCAGGATCGATGCGAAAAGCGTGCTAAGTCCCACGTACTCCACGCCGAGTATGTAGATGAGCGCCGTCCGCGTGACGAAGGGCAAAAGCAGCGTGCACGCCTTGTTTACGAAGCCCATGACGATATTTCGCTTTGCGAGCGCCGACCTGCTATCCATGTCGCACCAGCCTCCTGACGATTGCCTTCACCTTGCCAGCGAAGCGCTCGGCTAGGCTCTTCCTTCCGTACTTGGATAGCGCTGCCTCGAAGCCCATTTCGGGGAGGGCTGCCATGAAGTCCGCCGTTCTCTCGTTGAGAGGGGCGCTGCCGCCAATGCACACGTTACCGGCGAAGATCTCATCGAAAGCTCGCTCGACCATGGTCACGCGCGGGGCGGCGGCCTCAAGAAGCTCGCGCCCCTTGTCCGAGGAGACGAGTACCATGGACGCGCCCTTGTCGTCGTCGAGGACCGGGTCGAGACCCCAGAAGTCGGCAACTGTCACGTCGCTCTGTCGGGGAAAGCCTTTGAACTCGCACTGCGCGCACGAGCGCCTGAAGTACAAGTTGCTTTCGAGGTAGCCCCACATGTAGGTGTTGCGTTTGCCCTCGAGCACGACGTGCTCGCCGTCCTCAAAATCGACGCGTGTTCTCAAAGGAGATGTTTTCCAGCCGCCATCCTTGTACTTAAACCAAACGCGAGAGACTTCGCTGCCCTGCTTGGAGGCGAGGCCGTCGAGCCAATAGCGGTACGCAAGAGGCGAGTTGACCCCACGGCATACAAAATCAACGAGATAGAGCCCCTCATAGTCCTTGCCGAGATAGGCGCGAAGGCCCGCCACCTGGCATGGGGCGCCGCAGAACAGTACCTTCCTGCCGGCCCGAAGGTCATCCCTCACCGCGCGGAAAGTAAGCTCGATTTCGCTCTGCACATACTTTGACTGGCGCAGGCGCTCCAGCTCCTCAGGCGTCTCGGCCTTGGCGTGCGCCACGCGGCAGGCCTCGCCGTAGGCGGCGCCGTACACCGCGCCCCCGGCCGCGATCACGGGGAGCGCTAGCTCGCTGAAAAGCCCTCCCGAGGTGCTCGCGTAACGCAGGTCAGAGTCGTTCGACCACGCGGCGTACACTGCCGGCTCCTCGGCCCCGCGCGCGGGTAGAACCAGCCTGGCCTCGCAGGCCTTGACACAGCGGTCGCAGCCGACACAGCCGTCGTAGGCCACGGGCAGCAGGTGGCCGCCCGGGCAAAGCTCGATCTTTAGCACGTCCTTCGGGCAAGCGTTCTCGCACGCCCCGCAACCCGTGCACTCGTTCTCGGGAAGCCAGAGCTCCTTCTTCATCCCTATTTCTCCCATTCGACGTGCTCGTGGATGACCTTGGCCGGAATCCCGCCCACGAGTGCCCCCGCGGGCACGTCCTTGGTCACGAGGGCGCCCGCGGCGAGCACGGCGCCGTCGCCGATGGTCACGCCCGGCAGCACCGTCACGCGCGTGCCTATCCACACATGATTACCAATAACGACGGGAGCTGTCTCACGCCTCCCATTCAACTCGTGAGCATTAGAGTCCATAACGGTAAAATCATGTGAAATAGCACAGTCATTCCCAATACTAATTAAACTGTGACAACGAATCTTACAACCTGAATTGATAAAACTATTACCCAATACAAGCATCGCGCCTTCAAAGAGCTGCACATCTGCACCGTAATAAAAGTCGAAATTACCATTTACGACAATACGTGCACCCTTACCAACGGTAAGCAGCGAGGACCTGCCAGAGCGACAGCGATAGCACGAACCGAAATCAAGCGACCCGACGATTTCGATGGATGAGCCTTCGGAAAACGCAACATGCGAACCTTCTCGTAAAATCAGCTTTCCGCTCTTGACTCTCTTAAAATAGAGTAAGCCGCGAAGGCGCGAAAAAATGGTGTCAAATTTTCTATAGAGTCTACGGAACACAGCACTTCCTCTTTTCCACGATTCGGCTAATAACAGTCGTTAAATAAGCCAAAAATCTTCTGGGGGATTTCGGTTGGCTTATCCGGTTTCAAAAAATAGGCATCTTTCCCGAAAGCAGGCGCAAAAATTAGCGTACCGTCGCGCAATGTAGCCGACCCAGCACACTTAGCTTTGACACCCGGTACACCAAGAGCGCACAGTTCTCGAACCTCCAACGTTGAAGAGTCGAACTCCAAAACAGCATCCCCATCCCCAGGAACGCTATATAGTTTCCCGTTGATGCCAAGTCGCGTGCCATATGCACCAGGACAACCAATATCGCGACGAACCATTCCAACAGACCCGTTCTTGGGATCAACGCGAAGGATACCGCGAGAATAGGCAGAAAAACCGTAAAGACAACCGTCAGGCGCCATAACGGCGGAAAATGTCATCGCATTTACTGGTTTGCCTATATAACGAAACTCATCCGTAGCTGGATCGAACTCGATTACGCGCCCCCACTCGGGAAGAAAATACACAAGACCATTAGGGTGCAAAACGCTACCGCAGTAACGCGGCTTAAAGTCAATCGCTTCGGGAGCAATGGAAATGCGCTTACATTCCATCGTTTTCAAATCGATACGCAAGATATGGCCTTCATCACGCGGAGGTTGATAGACCTTATCCCCGACTAGCACGCCCCCATAATGATGTTCACGAATATATTTCTGACCCAAATCAATTAATCTCGATTTGCGCGAATCCAAATCAAAAAGTAATAGTTTATTGCTGGACCGCGGAAAGCAAACAAGAGACCCGTTCCACAACGAACCCCCAGTCCAACGAAAGGGTCCTACCTCACCACGCTTATCAAATGCGATTCGTTCGACCGAGCCATTACAATCAACAATTGCAAAGTTATCAGCTCCATTTGGCACGCAGACGCCAGAGCTGGAGTGAAAGGGTTGAACTCCAACATAATCGAATTCGCCGTCAACACCAACGGGAGCGGAGAGATTAAGCAGGTAACGGGTATTTCTATTTGTACAAGTAAAGTTCTCAAGCTGTTCGACCAGAACGCTAAAATCGGACTGCGGAAATTCTTTATTATCCGCAAACTTCCAGGCAATCGCCCCTTTTACTCGATTGGGTATAAATCGAAATTCATGCCAACCCCTATGCGCAATATGGGCAAATCGAAGAAGAAAACATCGAATCTTCGCCTCAAAAGGATCGCAATCACTACCCATTTAGACAGACCTCCAGATGCCAAAATAGAAATACGGCTCCGCTCAATTGAAGCGCCGACTAACCACGCCCGACGCACCCAAGAGAATCTTTTAACCAAGTAAGAGAAGAGAGACGAAGCGACTGTAGCCGCGCGTCAACATCATCCCAATCGGTACCAAAAATTGCATCTTCACCGAAAAATGCCTCGGAGGAGCGGTGTCCCATTAGTCCGAAGTTAGAGCAAAGCGTATCAAAACGCGAAGACATATCGGCATCTGAACTAACGCGCTCGTAGATTGCAAGAGGCTTATGATGCAGCAACGCAAAGACGCTAGCGTGAAAAGAATCGGTGCAGACAAGTGAACTATGGGCGATAAGCCACACGAACTCAGACGGACCGATAGCAAGAGACTCATCCATCACATCAACAACATCACAATCACATGACGCTGCAAGGGCAGCAATGCGCTTGTTATTAACGTCGTCACCGAGAACATATTTGAAAACAAAAGGACGTCTAAGGTCCAGCTTCTCTGGCGCAATCGATATTGCTTCCCATTCTAAAGGTCCAAGCAGGAGCGTTGGATCAAGCACAACCGGAACATCGCTGCCAACAAGATCACGAACAATATTGGCGCCAGCCACCTCGCGGACTGAAATCGTGCTGATATCATTAAGCAGCGTGGCGGTCCTCTCACAATTTTCAGCGATCTCGCTCACGCCAAAACTAGCAGCGTAAGCAATCTTTTTGCCACACGACACCATCGGCAAATACTCCAGCTCGCTATTAAATTCAAAATCGGGATTCCAAACTTGGTCGGAACCAATAACAAAGCAATCGTATGCGGCATCAATATTGGGGGAGACATATTCTTTAGAAATAACTAAATCAGAAAATGTAATGTAATTATTATCGAAGCGTCTAAACGCTGCCATCCTATCTGCCCTATGTTTAAACATGCCGATTGTGCGTTTAAGGGCACGCATTTTCGATCCAAACGGTCCATTAAAGCCAGCGTCACGTCTAACGGATTCAGTCTGATTTCCCAATCCATCCAGAACAGATTGGAGCGCATAATTTTGTAGTCTATTTCCGTAGTTAACGCTTTGTATAGTCATGATTGCAATATTCATTGAAACTCAATCCTTAATTAAATAGTCACTGAAAGCAAAGAGATCAATACCGACTTGGAAACAAATGGTGACAAAAACCAAATGAAAAATACCAAATTGCCGGAAAACAATTTGAATTCGGGATATCCAATAATTAGTTTAGAAGCAAACTGAGCTCACCCTTCTATGACACAAAAGACTCCGCTCGATTAACCCGCAAACTATTCAATACCCTGCACGCTCTCGTCATTCATTTACCAGAAGTTGAAAAACAAATAACGAGAAACTATGAGGAGCAAAAGAAGTAATACCTCCAACCCAATCGTCATAGTCTTTATAGTTTAGATAACTAAAACGGAGCAATGAATCTTAAGGATTTGCTCATTTCTGAGCGAATAATGAGTATACAAATCTGAATACCGAGGGCGAAAACTTGCATAAATGATATTTAATAGCAAGAACACCATGTAGGCATCTTGAATATCTATCGAAACATATCATTGCACTCCGCACTCTATCGAAATCAGCAATGCAACCTCTTTCCTTCGAAATACGCCCAAGAATACCGATGCATAAATCGATATATGTTTCATACGAGGGCATAACTCTTCCGCAGGAAAGCTCAGAAACAAGTATGTTCTTATGAACAGACAGCCCAGCCGTTTCCCTTTCCAAGGAAAGGGTGCTCATAGCTGAACCACACCTGGAGACGGAATACTCATACAAGGATTCGTTAAGTATGTAAACCGGTTGAGACAGGTGTTGACATAGCCTGTATACAAAATCTCTATCTTCAAGAAAACATAGATTCTCGTTAAACCTAACATCACCTAATAGCTTGCTAGCAAACACTCTACAATGCGGATACATCGAATCCCCGCAAACAAGAGGACCATATTTACGATAGTCATCATTAGAAGGACAAGAAATGGCGCCGACGAAAGTGTCATCGCATTTCATAAGACGCTCGCCAAAGACAATCATTTCTGGGTCAAATTGGAGCGGCAGAAGTAGCTTATTAATAGCATCGCTTGATATTTTGTCGTCACTATCAATAAACCAGATATAATCACCATCAGCCATCTCGAGGCCCAAGTTCCGAGCATGAGAAACGCCATTATTTGCGATATGTGAAACTCGAACTCTTGAATCGCGACAAGAGTATTCGTCACAAACTTCCCCAGAGCCATCATCAGAACCATCGTCGATCAAAAATACGTCAAACGAAAAGTCATCTTGCGACAGAATTGAATCTAAGCACTCAGGTAGAAATTGAACGGTATTGAATACAGGAATAATTATACTTAGTCGTGGTTTTGACATTATCTATTTCCAAATTCAAGCAAGAGCCGACTTAGATAGAATCGTCTCATTAGCAGTTTGATACTAAAGCGAAGGTTTTTTACAAAATTTAATGCTGAAAATTTAAATATTGCATCATATTCAGCATAAAGAGAATGCCTTAAACACGCACACTGAATTGAAGGTGCGACTTTATTAAGCAGGCGAAGAGTAGTATATAAAACCGTTAGTAAATAAAACCTTTTTGAAGGACTAGGCGAATCTCCAAAATGAGTTTTAATTTCTTTAAAGTCAGAATACAGATCGAAAACCTTATCAAGCGTATAAGTATGAGAAATACTCGTACTATTAGGGCGATAATAATATAGAGGGGCGTCGGTACTAGCAATCGTATTTGCCGCCTCCATCAACAAGTAGACGGTTGCGACATCCTCATAGGATCTGCCAACTGGGAAATATATTCCGTTGTCCACAAATAGATTCCTGGAAAATAATTTCGCGCAGGCATGATTAGTAATACGATTCTGAAAATAAAAGTCTTCAACACTCGATTGATAAAAGGACGCTTTTGGGAATGAAACGCCTTTTTGAATTCCATCCATAAAATCGGAACCGTACGAAAAACCAGAACAGACGATTTGCGCGTTATATTTAGATGCAGCCCCTATAAGCTGGAGCAATGCATCGATTGGCAACATATCATCGGAATCAACAAAAAGCACGTATTCGCCCATGGCCCTACAGAGTCCAGCGTTACGCGCTGCGGAAAGGCCTGCGTTTTCCTGTGTAAGGACGATTATCCTTGAATCGAGCTTACTTAGGCCCTCAGCAATCGACAACGTATCGTCCGTGGAGCCATCGTCAATACAAATGATTTCAATGTCTGTATAGGACTGCTTAATAATACTGTTGATACAATCTGCCACATATTGCGCAACATTATACATAGGCACAATGACCGAAACCATCGACATGCTCACCACCAATTTAAACCATGAGTCTCTCTGTAAGAAAAATCTGAAGAATGAACAGCTTTATGTCCAATGATCGAACTATAGGGAACAACCTGATGGTCTTTTAAATAACCAATATCAAAGACTGTATATACAAATAGGACAGCGACCAAAGCAACGGTACCAATAATCCGTACCCACTGAACAGAAATCGTTTTCAATATCCCGGGAATTGCGACAACCGATGGGAGAGAGAAACTCCAGTAAATTCTTTCAACGACTGGAATACTCGGAAGAAACAAAGTACTTGCACAAGCAAAGACTTGAAGCGTAAAAAAGCATCTAAACCAAGGACTCTCATTTCCTTCAGAACGAGCAAGGTAATATACAGTGAGAATAAATAGATTTAATAAAATGGTACCGATTGTAAATAGCGGCCCAGCTAACCCATAAGATTGCAGAATTACGCCCATTTTAGAACCGGCAGGAACAATATGCACAAGCACGGGAAATGCAAATAGCCCCAACACTGCAGAAGCAGAAAATACAATTGCAAGCCTAGTTCTATTCCACTCAATATTCATAAGCCAATACACCGGGAATACAATGATCGCGGAATAATGGAATGACGTAGCTAGCAAACACAAGGCAAAATACTTTTTAAAACTACGCGTTATAGCATATTTCAGCGCAAAAAGAAGCACAGCACATGCCATCATCTGTCGGACACCATTCATGCTAATAAAATAATATCGACTAATAAATAGCAGGAAAATACTGAACGCAACGTTGTTCGATAGAGATCTAAAAGCAGCGAAAATAAATCCGATCGTAATCAATGATGCGAGAAATAGCATAACAAAGGCGTTATCGGAAAAAACCTGCACAATTTTAGTAAGAATCCAATAACCGATTTCAAAATGGTCAAAATTAACCCCATTTAGAACCCTGTAGAAACCCGTATAGTAAGTATTGAAATAATCTGTACCAACGTTATAGCGCAATCCAGAAACTAAAACTAAAGGAGCAGCCGATACAACAAATGGAAATATAGCCCTTCCCTTTACATAATCATAAGGGGCAGAAGGTATTGTCTTCCTAAAAGTTAAAAGGCAATACAACGCAATAGACAATCCAAATGTAATGAAATAGACAGTCATCAATAATCCTCGACATGTTCGATGCAAGCTAAAAATGAATCCAGATATAAATCAGAGTCAAACTTCAAAGCGCGCCGCCTGCCTCGCTTGCCAAGCAGGTCTCTTAAATCTGAATCGTTGTACAGTTTAATCATCGCGTCTGAAAGCCTATTAACAAAACCGGGTCCCTTATCCAGAAGAAGAGCGTTACCTTCGCCAACATACTCTGGAATGCCACCTGAAATTGTAGAGATGACTGGACGCCCCGATGCCAAACCCTCTAGAACAGAAAGGCAGGCTGGCTCCTCCCACATAGACGGAAAACAGCAAACATCCGAAGATGCATACGCAATATTGATATTGGCATGCTCCATATATCCTGAAAATACAACCAGATCTCTAAGCTTTGCGGCTATTTCTAGAACTGAACTTTCATACTCGCTACTAACATCGGATCCGAAAAACGCTGCACCGACAATCAGTAGACGAGCATTCGGCATTGACGGAACAGCCAAAGCAAATGCCTCTAGCAACTCGCGCACACCTTTCTCTGGTGTTATGCGACCACTAAACATAAATACAAAATCATCGCTCTTCAACCCGACCGACAATTTAAAATCACTAATTTCAACTGCGCTAAATTGCCTTGAGAAAGCAGAACAGTCCACGCAATTTCTGAAAATCAGTTTCTGCTTATCAATTAGCCCATTTAGACTGGAAGCATAACTCTCTTGCACAAACCTGGAAATAGACAAAACACCCTTAGCCTGTTTTGCTATCTCTTTGCAACCGTAGAAATCATCAAAAACGTTATGCAAATGATAGAAGTACTTTCCCCTATATTTTGTTGAGTTGCCACGCAGTTTTAAAGTCAGATATAGACTTGGATGGTTTTCAATAATCAGCTTGCCACAATCCTCATCTGCAAGAATCGCGCTGACAGCCCATAAATACCATAAGCGTTGAAACACATAGCGATATGCTGATATATTACGCTTGCCATTAGTATTTTTTGCGATGGAGAACAATAGGTTATCCAAAAGTAAAATGATTCTCGGAGCACGCAGAAAAATAAATTGAGTATTAGAATAATTACGGGCAGCTATCTCTGCCTGTGCAGACCATATTGTTATGACCTTAAAATTACAACGATGAGACCTTTCATTGTTGTAAATAAGTTGCTCAACTAGGCCTTCAACAGCACCGCCCTCGGTAGCAGGAACCGGAAGAATCCCAGAAGTAATAAACGTATATTCAGGCAAACAAATTGCAGTTTTCATATATTCATCCATAAATGTTCATATTTATAGGTAAGTTTCTGTGACTGAGTGCAAATATCATAGTTTTCAAAGGAACCTTTTGACTGCTCAGATCTAGCCCCACTTGACACTCTGGTCAATGAGGAAATAGCATCAGCCCATATCGATGAATCATTAATAGGCATGAACTTACATTTACCAGTCACGTCAACTTCACGAGTAATCGTATCGCTCAGCAAGCAAGGTAAACCAGACACCTGTGCCTCGACGCCAACGAGACAGAGACCTTCGTAAAGACTTGGCAGAACGAACGCATCAAACGCCTGATACAAACGATTGACATCGCTTCTCTGTCCCAGAAACTTAACGCGATCCGTGAGACCGCGTTCGTCCACCAAGGCCTTTACGGAGGCACCGGCTTCGCCGGTACCGACAAGCAACAGGACGGCATCGTCGCGGCGCTTTGCGACCTCAGTAAAAACGTCAATCAAAAACGCATGGTTCTTCTGAGCAGTAAAGCGCCCCACATGTCCAACGACAAACTGGTTGCCAACGAGGCCCAGGTCGGCTCGCGCCTGCGCGCGAGCCTCTGCATTGAAGCAGAAGCGATCCAAATCAATTGCGTTGTATACAACCTCAAAATGTGCAGCTTTACCGAAAAGCCATTCACCGGCGAATTTACTACATGCAAAACGATGCGTCGGATAACGATTTGACTGCGTTTTTAGCACGGCCTTCAGAGTATTCTTGACATACTCGCCCTTACCACTCGTAGAGTGACTATGGGCGATCCGCACGGGAACACCCGCCTTCTTTGCCGCACGGAGCGGAAAGACCGAAAGCGCATTAATGTGACTGTGCACAATCTTCCAGCCCTCTTGTTTAAAGAGACGCTGAAGCTCACGCTGATATTCAACAACATGCTGATAGGGCGGAACCTCAAAGACCCTGCCACCGAGCGATTCGATTTCTTCGCGCGGAATAAGCGTCGAATCTGAGTCGACAAGGAAATCGAACTGCACCTTGCTGCGGTCAATATGACGGTAGTAGTTCATGACAACAGCCTCGACTCCGCCGCCATTCATTTTTCCGACTATCTGAGCGACACGAATAGGATTAGTCATTTATCGCCCCGTCCTCTTCTTGCCGAACATGGCACCAAAAGTGCCGGTGAAACATTTCCAGTCCATGCAGAAGCAGCGATTACGCACATAGCGAAGCTCAATCTTCTGTCGCAGGCCACTGTCGAAGGTTGCCTCGTTTCGGTCAGTCGCCTGCCAAAGGCCTGTAATGCCAGGCTGGACAGAGAGCAACTCGGCCTTTTCTTCATCCGAAAAATGCTGGTCAAGCTCATCTCTAGTAATGGGACGGGGTCCAATGACTGAAAGATCGCCGTTCAGCACATTAAGAAACTGAGGCATCTCATCGATGGAGCATTTACGAATGAATTGACCAATCTTGGTAATGCGGGGATCATCGTTGACTTTGCGTTCGACTTCCCACTGATGTAGCTGCTCAGGACTCAAATACTTCTGCACATCACCCGCATCGGCGACCATACTACGAAGCTTGAAAATCTTGATGATCTTTCCGCCCTTGCCGACGCGCTCTTGCGTATACATAGGACTGCCGGGTGATTCAAGGCTAATGAGCGCGCACACGACGGCGATGGGGATAAGCAGCAACACACTCATGAAAAGACTGAATACAAGGTCAAACAGCCTCTTAAATAAGCGGTAGCCAAGCGTACCGCTCGGTTTAATCTCTTTAATAGCCAGTGCATCCCCCACAGATACACAGCTCTCTGTTACTTCTTTAGCAGCCACAGTCAAACTTACGTTCCTGTCCCCAGGAACCCCCCCCCATCTATGAATCCAAAATCAAGTAATTTGCCGGCGCAACGTCTCCCTTACGTTTTGCTGGGCACGTCTAACGGAAGCAGCTCCCTAAATGTGGAGTCACCCTCGCCCACGTCTACCAGGCACCAGCGCTTATGACGGTCGATCTTTTTAACTCGGGCCTCTTGCCCCACCAAGGGACCCTGTTCTATGTGCAGTACGCCGCCTTCTATGCGCGCAATGCTGTTGCGCACCACGCCGTCGTCGTCCAGCACGCTGCGGTACCAATCCTGCGCATCGTCCGGCATGGGCATGTACGCCCGTTCCTTACTACCGGCGATGCGACAGCCAAAGCTCAACTGGGCCAGGGCCCTATCGAGCGCAGCGGCATCGTGCGTGGCGACGAAGAAATATTCCTTGTACATGGGTTTGGTTTGGAGCGACCATGCGCCGTCCCGCTTAAACCAGAACTCCTTTTGCATCACAAAAGCGTTCTGCATCAGCTCATGCGGGATAATGCAGCGGACCTTTTCGCAGGTCTCGCGCTCTTTTCCATTGGGGGTGTGGACCAGATACCAGCGGACGCGGCCGTGCTGGCTATTGGTGGTGGCGCCGTTAAATGCGCCCGGCAGCTGCTCTTGGCGCCGTGCCGTATGTTCCATGTTCTCGCCCCCCCCCTTTTCTTGCTTTGCGGCACACGCAAATGCAGGGGCGTTTAGAACAGGCTTCTCGCTCGCAGCTAGGCGCAGTCGCAAAAGTACAGGTTTTTGTATCTTTCGACATAGGCCATTATACGAGCAATTAATCCGCGTTTGCCCAGATTACGCAAAATGTACTGCCCGTAGATACATCTCCATACCCCTCTACAAAAACCTGTACCTTTTTGTGCAACAAAAAAAGCCGCTCAACCAGCGGCTTTTCTTATCTCGGCACTAAAAAAGGCGACCGCCCTTTGTGGACGGTCGCCTTTGTTAGTTGTTGTGAAGTTTGCCTTAGGCGCGGGTCTTGATCTCCTCGGTCACCTTGGCAACAAACTCGTCAACGCTCATCTGAACGGTCTCGTTGGAGCGATCGCGGACGGAAATGTTGCCGGCCTCGACCTCCTTCTCGCCCAGAATGAGCATGTAGGGCACGCGCTCGATGCTGCGGGCCTCGCGGATCTTGTAGCCGATCTTCTCGTCGCGGTCGTCGCAGACCACGCGAATGCCGGCCTCCTCCAGCTTGGCGCACACCTCGTGAGCGTAGTCGCGGCTCTTCTCGGAGACGGGAAGTGCCTTGACCTGAACGGGAGCCAGCCAGGTGGGGAACTTGCCCGCAAAGTGCTCAATCAGAATACCAATAAAGCGCTCGATGGAGCCAAAGCAAACGCGATGCAGCATGATGGGGCGCTTCTTGGTGCCGTCGGCGTCCACATACTCCAGGTCAAAGTTGAGCGGCATCTGGAAGTCGAGCTGGACGGTACCGCACTGCCAGGTACGGCCGAGCGAGTCCTCCAGGTGGAAGTCGATCTTGGGGCCGTAGAAGGCGCCGTCGCCCTCGTTGACCTCGTAGTCCATGCCCAGCTTCTCCAGAGCGGTGCGCAGGCCCTCCTCGGCGCGCGCCCAGTCCTCGTCGGAGCCCATGGAGTCCTCGGGGCGGGTAGAAAGCTCAACGTGGTACTTAAAGCCAAACTTTTGGTACACGGAGTCGATGAGGTTAACCACACCCACGATCTCGTCGGTCAGCTGGTCGGGACGCACAAACAGGTGGGCGTCGTCCTGGTTAAAGCAGCGCACGCGGAACAGGCCGTGCAGGGCGCCGCGCAGCTCGTGGCGGTGCACCAGGCCAATCTCGCCGGCGCGAATGGGCAGCTCGCGGTAGGAGTGCGGCTTGGAGGCGTACACCAACACGCCGCCCGGGCAGTTCATGGGCTTAATGCAGTACTCTTCGTCGTCGATGACGGTGGAGTACATGTTGTCCTTGTAGTGGTCCCAGTGGCCCGAGGTCTTCCACAGCTGCTTGTTCATGATGAGCGGCGTGGAGATCTCCACGTAGCCGGCCTTGTGGTGGATCTCGCGCCAGTAGTCCAGCAACGTGTTCTTAAGGATCATGCCGTTGGGCAGGAAGAACGGAAAACCGGGAGCCTCGTCACGCATCATAAAGAGGTCCATCTCGCGACCGATCTTGCGGTGGTCGCGCTTCTTGGCCTCCTCCAGCATGTGCATGTGCTCGTCGAGCTCTTCCTTGGTGGCAAAGGCGACGCCGTTGATGCGGGTGAGCATCTTGTTGTCCTTGTCGCCCTTCCAGTAGGCGCCCGAGACGCCGGTGAGCTTAAAGGCCTTGAGCGCCTTGGTGTAGCAGATGTGGGGGCCGACGCACATGTCGATGTAATCGCCCTGCTGGTAGAAGGTAATGCGGGTGTCGTCGTCCAGGTCGCCGATGTGCTCGACCTTGTACTTCTCGCCGCGCTCCTCCATAAGGGCGATGGCCTCGGCGCGGGGCTTCTCGTACACGGTGAACTTGAGATTCTCCTTGACGATCTTCTTCATCTCGGCCTCGATCGCGGGGAAGTCGTCCTCGCTGATCTTGACGCCCTCGGGCAGGTCGACGTCGTAGTAGAAGCCGTTGTCGGTCGCGGGGCCGTAGGCAAAGTCGGCCTCGGGGTACAGGCGCTTGATGGCCTGCGCCATGATGTGCGCGGCAGAGTGGCGGATGACGTGCGCGACCTCGTCCTGCGGGAGCTCGGCCACCGAACCGTCATTGTAGAGTGCCTTCATGGGTATGTTTTCTCCTCTCGGATGCCTGGTGCAAGTGCGTGCGATGCGCTCGGCGTTTTAACTTGCATCATTATAGGCAGGTTGCCTTGGTATACAAGCGCCCGCCGCACCTTAATGGCACGGCGGGCGATTTTCTACGCATGCTTCATCGTGTGGGCGGGGCTGCGGGGCGCGCGTGCGGCTTGCGCGTGACGCGCGGGGCCCGTGGCTTACGGCCGGCCCGGCGATGGATGCGTTACTGAATGCGAGTTCGGCAGTAGGGGCAGACCTTCCAGTGCGCGTCGAGCGGGCGATGGCAGCTGGGGCACACGTTGCGAACCTGGGTGTCGCACACCGGGCAGACGACAAAGTCCTTCTCGATGGGGGCGCCGCACTGCGGGCAGGTGCCGTACTGGGCAAGCTGGCGCTCGCGCAGGGCCATGTCCAGCTCCTGTTCCTCGCGGTCGGCCGCGTAGGAGTGCGGGCGCAGGACCAGGTAGGCGATGAGGCCCACAAATGGGATGAGGGCGATGATGCCCCATGCCACGTAGGCGCTGGCGCCGCGGCGGCGAGCGTCGATGAACACATAGACGACCGACAGCACATACAGGGCGATGATAAAGCCCACGAAGGCATAGATGACGCCCATAAGCTGCGGCGACATGAGCTCGTTAATGTATTTGGACATTGAGGTGTACCTTTCGGAATATTTACAGTCCGGTCAAGTTTACCACGGGGTTTGTTTATATGGGACCACGGCTGGGTACGGGGCTGGCGCGGACACAAACATCTCAATCTGTAACAGGTGAGAGCGGAATCCGGGTCTAGATGTTACAGATCGAGACACAGGGGTCCCTCCCCGACTTCAATCTCGATCTGTAACATCTTGGGCCCCAAAACCCCTCTTACTGATACAGATCGAGACGAACGGTGAGCCCTCCGTTAAAATATCTCAATCTGTAACAACAACTCGGCAAAAACAGGTCTAACCGTTACAGATTTAGACATTCGAAACCGACTGATAGGTTCATCTAAATCTGTAACATCTAGAACCCAAATCCTCAGCTAACTGTTACAGATTAAGACAAAGAAAACCGTCCAAACCGAATGTCTCAAACTGTAACAACTGGAACCCAAATCCTCGTCCAACTGTTACAGATCGAGACAAACGGTTGCCGTAGTTGTTGGCAGACGAGGTTGTCGACGTTGCCGAGCCTCCCCTCGCCTGCCGTTGGCGGGTGTTGCGGGGCTGTTCACCGCATTGCCGCCGCGCTGGGGGTGTGCAGACCGTAGGATAGTCTTATTGACAGCCTGTCAACTCGTCTGGGAGGCACCGTGGCAGAAACGTTTGATATCGCAATTGTGGGCGCGGGCATTACGGGGTGCGTCATCGCGCGGCAGCTCGCGCGATTTGACCTGTCCATTTGCGTGGTCGAGGCAGCAAACGATATCGCGCTGGGCGCGTCGAAGGCCAACGGCGGCCTGGTGCACGCTGGCTACGATCCGGCGCCGGGCACCGTAAAGGCGAAGGTCAACGCCCGTGGCTGCGAGTTGTACGGTACGTGGGCGCAGGAGCTGGGCTTTTTGTTCCGCCGCACCGGGTCGATGGTGTTGGGCTTTAACAACGAGGACCGCGCGCATCTGGAGCAGCTACGTTGCAACGGCCATGCCAACGGCGTGCCCGAGCTGTCGATCGTCGGACCCGACCGCATACACGAATTAGAGCCGCGCGCCAGTGCCAAGGCGACGTGCGCGTTGTGGTGCCCATCGACTGGGTTTGTCGACCCGTTTGAGGTTGCCATCGCCGCGCTGGAGAACGCCGTGGCCAACGGGGTGACGTTTATGCGCTCCGCACCCGTGGAGGCGATTGAAGTCGCGGGCTCGGGCGACGACGCGCGCTTTACGTTGGCGACGCCCGCCGGAGACGTGCGCTGCCGCTACCTGATCAACGCCGCGGGCAACGGCGCCGCGGACATCTCGCATATGGCGGGCGCCGAGGAGTTTCAGATGATCTGGCGTCAGGGCAACATCGTGGTGCTGGACAAGGAACCGCGCACGCTCATGCCGCTCTACCCCGTGCCGACGCCGGTGTCGAAGGGCGTTATCGTGACGGGCACCGTGCACGGCAACACCGTGATCACCGCAACGGCTGCCGTGCGCGAGCCGGGCGACACGCAGACCTATGCGAGCGATGTGAACGCGCTGCTGACCGGCGCGCGCAAGCTGGTGCCCGACCTGGACACGCGACGCGTGGTGCGCGCGTTTGCCGGCGGGCGTCCGGTCATTCAGGGAACGAACGACTTCTTTATTGGGCAGTCGGCCGTGGTGCCAAGGCTTTTCCAGGCGGCGGGCATTCAGTCGCCGGGCGTGGCGAGCGCGCCGGCCATTGCCGAGCGCCTGGAACAGGTGCTGCGCGAAGCCGGTGTGACTTTGCACGAGCGTGCCGATTGGGACCCGATTCGTCGCGCGCCGGACGACTTTGACCGCGCGTCGCTTGCTCGCAAGGAAGAGTTGATCGAGTCCGACCCCGCGTGGGGGCAGATTGTCTGCCGCTGCGAGACGGTGCCCGAGGCCGAGATCGTGGCCGCGATTCGGCGCCGCCCGGGCGCGGTTTCGGTCGAGGGCGTCAAGCGCCGCTGTCGTGCCGGCATGGGTCGGTGCCAAAGCGGCTTTTGCCAGAGCCGTGTGGTGGCGATCCTGGCGCGCGAGCTGGACTGCGACCCCAGCGAGGTATTACTGGAGGACGCCGGCTCCTGGCTGGTCGAGGGTCCTTTGAAGGGGGTGCGCTAGGATGGCGACGGATATCGAGATGGACGCTGGACGCGATACGGCCGATGCCGCGCCAACGCAGGCGTTCGACGTGGTCGTTATCGGCGGCGGACCTGCCGGCATGGCGGCCGCGCTTGCCGCGCACAAGGCCAACGCGCGCGTAGCCATCGTGGAACGCGAGCATCACCTGGGTGGCATCCTGCGTCAGTGCATCCACCCCGGCTTTGGCCTGTCGCACTTTAAGCAGGAACTCACCGGCCCCGAATACGCGCAGCGGTTTATCGACCAGGTACGCGCGACCGACATCGCGCTGTTCTTGGACAGCATGGTGATCGGGATTGACGGGGGTTCAGGCGCAGCGGACACAGGCAACGCCGCGGTCCATACCGTCACGCTCATGAGCCCTGCCGGCATGATGCAGCTCACCGGGCGCGCGATTGTCCTTGCCATGGGTTGCCGCGAGCGCACCCGCAGCGAGATCAAGATCCCCGGCAGCCGTCCCGCCGGCGTGTTTACGGCGGGCCTGGCACAGCGATACATCAATATCGAAAACCTCAAGCCCGGCTCGCGCAGCGTCATTTTGGGCTCGGGAGACATCGGGCTTATCATGGCGCGCCGCTGCACGCTTGAGGGGATTTCCGTCGAGGGCGTGTACGAGCTCATGCCGTACGCCAACGGACTGCGCCGCAATGTGAAGAATTGCCTGGACGATTTTGGCATTCCGCTGCATCTGTCTACCACGGTCACGCGCGTGATCGGGCACGACCGCGTGGAGGCCGTCGAGGTAAGCCAGGTCGACGAGCGCCTGGCGCCCATTCCGGGGACCGAGCGCATCGTTCCGTGCGACACGCTGCTGCTTTCGGTGGGCTTGATTCCCGAGAACGAGCTTTCGGTTGCCGCGGGTGTAGAGCTTGATCCGCGCACGCGCGGCGCCGTAGTGGACCAGAGTCTGCAGACGGGCGTGCCGGGTATCTTTGCCTGTGGCAACGTGCTGCACGTGCACGACCTGGCCGACAACGTGACGACAGAGTCCGAGCGCGCCGGTGCGGCTGCGGCGGCGTACGCGCTGGGAACCGGCGCGGGCGCCGTTCCGGACTGCGAGCTCGCCGTCTCCCCAGCCGGCATTGCGGGATACGCGCTGCCGGGACGCATTACGGCTGCGGCGCTCACCAAGCTGAACTTCCGCGTGCGCCGGCCAGTCAATGCCGCCCGCGTGAGGATCTTGGCCGACGGCGAGGAACTGTTCGCTGGCAAGGTCCGTGCATTTAAGCCGAGCGTCATGGAAAGCTTCCCGCTGCCGGCAAAGGTCATCAAACAAGCGCTCGACCTGTGTGCCAGCGAGATTGTCCTATCCGTCGATCCCGTCGAGGAGGCATAAAGCATGAGCGAGAAAGCGATCGAAACGCTGCAGTTCAACTGCACGACCTGCCCATCCGAATGCCTTCTGACCGTAGAGGTGGAGCGCGACGCCAATGGCGCCGTGGTGGAAGTGCGCTCCGTAACTGGCAACAACTGTCCGCGCGGCGATAAGTTCGCACATCAGGAGCTCACCTGTCCCATGCGCGTGCTCACAACGACCGTGACCGTCTCCGGCGGCGACGAAGCCCTACTCCCCGTCCGCACGGCCGAAGCCATCCCGCTGGAGCTTCACGCCCAAGCTATGGACCTCATCCGCGGCGTGGTCGTCAACGCCCCCATCCGCATGGGCGACGTCGTGCTGGAAGATCTTCTCGGCACCAACATTGACCTAGTCGCCAGCATGGACATCGACCCAGCCTAAGCAGCAAATTTGGGACGGGGCTCTTTTAGCTGCTTTTGCAAGGTGTGTCCCCAGGTGCCGGCATAAAAGGAACGTCCCTATGTGCCAGGCTTGGGATACCATGGTGGCAGCCTAGCGAAAGGATGTTTCATGGCACATGTCGATGACCAGCGTGTGGCACGCGTGCTCGATGCGCTCGAGGCCCAGCACCCCGGCGCACAGCTGCTCGTAAACGACCCGTGGTCAATCTATTACCTGACCGGCTTTTATGCCGATATGTTCGAGCGTTTTTGCGGCGTGCTGCTCGCGCGCAATGCCGAGCCGGTAATCCTAGTCAACGCCCTGCACCAGCTGCCGGAATACGACAATGCCCGCGTTGCCTACCACACCGATACCGATATCGTGACCGATGCCATCGCGCGCGAGGTCGATCCGATCAAGCCGCTTGGCATCGATACCGTCATGCGCTCCGGCTTTTTGATGCCCCTCATAGAGTGCCACGCCGCCAGTGAGTTTTTCCTGGGCGATTTTGCCGTCACCGCCGCACGCACGTACAAGGACGCTACCGAGCAGGAGCTTATGCGCGTGTCCTCGGCTGCCAACGACGCCGTGATGGCCGATGCCATCAAGCTCGTCCACGAGGGCGTGACGGAGCGCGAAATTGCCGACCAGATGCTCAGTCTGTATCGCAAGCACGGCTGCGAGGGCTTTAGCTTTCCGCCCATCGTGAGCTTTGGCGCCAACGCCGGCGACCCGCATCATGAACCCGACGATACCGTGCTCAAGCGCGGCGACGTGGTGCTGTTCGACATTGGCGGACGCCATCGCAACTACTGCTCGGACATGACGCGCACGTTCTTTTGGGGTGAGCCGGACGAGGAAACCGTACGCATCTACGACATCGTGCGCCGCGCCAACGAAGCCGCCGAGGGGCTCATCGCACCGGGCGTTCGCATGTGCGACCTGGACCGCGCCGCACGCGATGTGATCGAGGACGCAGGCTATGGGCAGTACTTTACGCACCGCTTGGGACACTCGATCGGCCTGCAGGACCACGAGCCGGGCGACGTCTCGCTGGTCAACGAGCAAGTCGTAGAGCCAGGCATGACGTTCTCCATCGAACCGGGCATCTACCTCCCCGGCCGCACCGGCGTCCGCATCGAGGACTTGGCCCTGGTGACCGAGTCCGGCGTCGAGATCCTCAATGCCTACCCCCACGATCCGGTCCGCCTAGACTAGGCAATGCGGCAAAGGGGCTGTCCCTTTGCCGCATCACATGAATGCCGCCACAAAAACGGCCTATCTACTACGTTTAGCCCGCATGGGTCGACCATACCTGTGTTTTCGCAAAACTGGTAAGCCATCTACCTGCGGTTTTCATTTCGCAATTCTCGGTGTGGTCGGGGGTAGTCGGTAAAACGTAGTAGATAGGCCCATTTCGTGGCAAGCGAGTCAACTCGGGGCACAGGGCAGCCAAAAAGCCCCGTCCCAAATTGACTGCTTTTGAGTTGCGGTGATATACGGACTGTTTGAGGCTTCTTGCTTGTAAAACAGTCCGTTTTCACCGCAACTGATGTGGGGATGGGTTAACGGAGCAGGCCCGCTACTTCGCCGGCCAGGGTGATGGTGCCGGCGGCAACGAAAGCCTCGCCCGCGGCATCGAGGGCCGCGAGGGCCTCGGGCACGCTGGGATACACACCCGCGAGCTTGTCGGCGTCCACTAGGGCGGCGAGCTCCTCTGCCGGCAAGGCGCGATCGGAATCGGTCTGGGTTACGACCACGCGGGGGAACGCCGGAACCAGAACGTCAACGATACCCGCCACGTCCTTATCGGCCAGCGCGGCGCACAGCAGCGTGGGGCGATTCTCTACGCACGAATCGATCTCGTCCAGTGCGCTCACAAAGTTCTCGCAGCTCTGAGGGTTATGACAGGCGTCGATCAGCTTGAGCGGATTGGTTCCCAGCACATCAAAGCGACCCGGCGTGGGGCAGCCCATAAGCGACGCATCGAGCTTGTCATGATCGAGCTCGCGACCCAGATACCCCTCGCACAGCATAATCGCGCACGCAGCATTCTGCGGCTGATACGCCGGCTTGACCATGCTAGACGTATAGATCGCACGCGACGTAGTACAGCTAAACTCCACCGTGTCGCCCACATGTGCCGGCACCTTGGTCGTGGCATGGTTCACCACCAGCGGCACTATGCCGCACTCGCGACAACGTGCATCCATCACGCGCTGAACACTCGCCTCATGCGTGCCCTCACCCAAAACAACCAGGCGCCCAGGCTTAATAACCGCAGCCTTCTCCCCCGCAATAGCCTCGAGCGTATCGCCCAAAATTCGTGTGTGGTCGAGCCCGATGCCGGTGATGGCAACGGCGACGGGATCGGTCGCGCTCGTGGCGTCCCAGCGTCCGCCCATGCCGACCTCGAGCACAGCAACATCAACCGCAGCCTCGGCAAACACGACAAGTGCGGCAGCCGTCAGCAGGTCAAACGGTGTGATGGCATAGGCACGCTCCCCCGCCGCCACACGACGGGCATTCACTCGATGACCCGCCTCGACGGCGGCAGAAACGCCACGGGCAAAGGCCTCGTCGCTCACAACGCGCCCGTCAACTTCCATGCGCTCGGGATAGCGAACAAGCTGCGGCGACGTATACAGCGCGGTCTTTAACCCCTCACCACGCAAGATAGCAGCCGAAAAACGCGTGGTCGAAGTCTTGCCATTGGTACCGGCAACCTGGATGCAATCAAAATACTCGTCCGGACGCCCCAGCTCATCAAGCATATCGACAACCGTCTCCAACAACGGCCCAGCATCCCCAGAAATCCGCCCCGTATCAGCAGCCAGCCCAACAGCCTCATCAAACGAAAGCAACTTAAACGAGAACGGCACAGAATACGACCCCGAACGCTTAGCCATAACCCAAAGTCCCCTCAACATAAAAAGAGGCCCATCAAAAACAACGAGCCCCTCCCATTAAAAATATCAGCCAAACACCGCTTTACAGCGACCTCAAGGCCACAACCCGGTGGCCCTAACAGGCAGCGGACGCTCCCGTAACCGCCATGGGAGCGGTTTGGGGCTTTGCTCGATACAAGTTCCGCACGAGCCGAAGGCCACTTAATGTGGCCTTCGTGCGAGCAGGACTGTCCGCAGTAGCGAGCAATGCCCCAAACCGCGCCCCCCAGTACCGCTTACGAGAAGTCAGCAACCTGAGCAGTCAGCGCCGCTAGGATCTCCTTGAGCTCAGCTGCACGGTCCCTCTTCTTCTGAACCACGGCAGGCGCGGCCTTAGCCACAAAGCCCTCGTTGGCGAGCGTCTTCTCGCAGCCGGCGAGCTCCTTCTGGGCCGCGGCGATCTCCTTCTCCAGGCGCGCCTTCTCGGCCGAAAGATCGACCTTGCCCTCGAGCACCACAAAGACCTCGACACCGCTGTCGACCACGGCGATGCTCGCAGCCGGCTTCTCAACGTCGGTACCCATGACCAGCAAAGCGGTGTTCGCCAGCGGCTCAATCGTGGAGCGCAGGCTCTCGAGCTTCTCCACGTCCTCGGCACCGGCGCGCACGACCACGTCGAGCTCGGCCTTGGGGCTCAAGCGGTAGCGAGAACGCGTGGCGCGAGCAGCGGAAACGACAGTGCGGCACAGCTCAAACGCGCGCTCGGCGTCCTCGTCGACATACTTGGCGTAGTCGGTGGGCTCGGGCCACTTGGCGATCATGAGTGCCTCGGCGCGATCCACGTTGCCCTCGGCGTCCAGGTCGAGCACGCTCGCCGGCATGTTGTCCCAGATCTCCTCAGTAACAAACGGCATCAGCGGGTGCATCAGGCGAATGGAGGTGTCGAGCACAAAGATCAGGTTGCGCTGCGCCTGCAGACGGCCCTCGCCCTTCAGGCGGGCCTTGGTGACCTCGACGTACCAGTCGCAGACCTCGTTCCAGAAGAACTGCTGCACACCGCGGGCCATGTCGCCAAAGGTGTAGTTCTCAATACCCTCGGTGACCATCTTCACGGCCTTGGCCAGGCGGCTGAACATCCAGGCGTCGGCCGGTGTCTCAACGACGGGCTCGCCGGGCGTGTAGCCCTCCATGTTCATGAGCAGGAAGCGGCTGGCGTTCCAGATCTTGGTCACAAAGCTCTTGGCCTGCTCGGTGCGCGGGCTGTCGATGAGCTTCTTGGTCTTCTTGTCGATATTCGCGTCGAACTTAACATCCTGGTTGTTGGTGCACAGCGTGAGCAGGTTGTAACGCATGGCATCGGCACCGTACATGCCAATGAGGTCCATGGGGTCAACGCCGTTGCCCTTGGACTTGGACATGCGGCTGCCGTCCTTGGCAAGGATCGTCGGGTAAATGACGACGTCCTTAAACGGCACCTCGTCCAGGAAGTACAGCGAGCTCATGACCATGCGGGCGACCCACAGCGCGATGATGTCGCGCGCGGTGACGAGCGCCGTCGTGGGGTGATGGCCCTCGAGCAGCTCCGGCTTTTGCGGCCAGCCCTGCGTGGCGAAGGTCCACAGCTGCGAGCTGAACCAGGTGTCCAGCACGTTCTCGTCCTGATGCACGTGATAGCCTCCGCACTTAGGGCACACGTCGGTGTCCTCGGTCAGGGCGTCCTCCCAGCCGCAGTCCTCGCAGTAGAACACGGGAATGCGGTGGCCCCACCACAGCTGGCGGCTGATGCACCAATCCTTGAGGTTCTCCATCCAGGTGGTGTAGGTCTGCGTCCAGCGCGCGGGGTGGAAGGTGACCTTGCCGGAGTTGACGGCGTCCAGCGCCGGCCCCTTGAGCTTATCGACGGCCACAAACCACTGCTCGGAAAGCCACGGCTCCAGCGCGGAGTCGCAACGGTAGCAGTGCATGACGGAGTGATCGAGGTCCTCGACGTGATCGAGCAGGTCGTGCTCCTCGAACCACTTGATGACGGCCTCGCGGCACTCGTCGCGGTTCATGCCAGTGAACTCGCCATAGCCCTCGACGACCACCGCGTGCTCGTCGAAAATGTTGATCTGCGGCAGGTCGTGGGCCTGACCCATGGCATAGTCGTTGGGGTCGTGAGCCGGGGTGACCTTGACAAAGCCGGAACCGAAGTTGGCATCAACGTGCCAATCCTCAAAGATGGGAATCTCGCGGTCGACGATGGGGAGCTTGACGGTCTTACCCACAAAGGCGGCCTTCTCGGGGTCCTTCGGGGAGACGGCGACGCCCGTGTCGCCGAGCATGGTCTCGGGACGCGTGGTGGCGACGACGATGTAGTCCTGGCCGTTGACCGGCTCGGTCAGCGGGTAGCGCAGGTGCCACAGGTGGCCCTTCTCGTCCTTATACTCGGCCTCGTCGTCCGAGATGGCGGTGGTGCAGTTGGGGCACCAGTTGACGATGCGCTTGCCACGATAGATCAGGCCGTCGTGGTACCAGTCGCAGAAGACCTTACGCACGGCCTGGGCGTAATCCTCGTCCATGGTGAAGCGCTCGTTGTCAAAGTCGACGGAGCAGCCCATGCGCTTGATTTGCTCGACGATGATGCCGCCATACTCGTGGGTCCAGTCCCAGCAAGCGTCGACAAACTTGTCGCGACCAATCTCCAGGCGGCTGATGCCCTCACTCTTGAGCTTCTTGTCGACCTTAGTCTGCGTGGCGATACCGGCGTGATCGGTACCGAGCACCCAGCGCGTGGACTTGCCGCGCATGCGGGCCATACGGACGATGGCGTCCTGGATGGAGTCGTCGGTAGCGTGGCCCATGTGGAGCTTGCCGGTCACGTTGGGAGGCGGAATGGTGACGGTGCAGTCGCCCACGCCCTCGCGGCGCTTGTAGTAGCCGCCGTCGAGCCACTTCTGCAGGATCGCCGGCTCGTTGGTCGACGGATCGTAGTTCTTGGGCATTTCTTCCATATATCTCTCCCTGTCCCGCCGGCGTGTCCGCCTGCTTGGTTTTCGCTCGGTCAGGTCCTGGCTCGCACGAAGAGCACATTAAGTGCTCTTCGGCTCGTGCGGAATCTACGAAAACCAAGCAGGCGGACGCGCCTTAGGTATCGATTACTTCAGTCTGAATTGACTTCGCTTTGGCTTAAACAAACACACAGAATAACACAGGTAGTTGGGGTTATTGCGTATATATAAAATAGCCTCCGACCGCGGATGGTCGGAGGCTATTTACAAGCACGTATTTGGCTGGTTTACCCGTAGATGCGTTGGGGCTGTTCTTCGCCCTTTACGGAGGCTTCGGTCACGATGACCTTGGTGACGCCTTCCTCGCTGGGAAGGTCGAACATCGTCTGTTGCAGCACGTCCTCGCAGATGGAACGCAGGCCGCGGGCACCGGTCTTGCGGGCGAGCGCCATACGGGCGATCTCGTGCAGGGCAGCGTCCTCAAACTCAAGCTCAACGTCCTCGAGCTGGAACATCTTGCGGTACTGACGCACCACGGCGTTCTTGGGCTCGGTGAGGATCGACACCAGGTCGTCCTCGTCGAGCGCCTGCGTCTGGGTGACGACGGGCGTACGACCCACGAACTCGGGGATCATGCCAAAGGCGTTGAGGTCCTGCGGGAGCACCTGACGCAGCAGGTCGTTCTCGTCGACCGAGGTGGGGCCGGCGATCTCGGAGTTGAAGCCCACGCCCTTGTTGCCCACGCGGTCGGCGATGATCTTGTCCAGGCCCACAAAGGCACCGCCGCAGATGAACAGGATGTTGGTCGTGTCGATCTGCAGCAGCTCCTGCTGGGGATGCTTGCGGCCGCCGGTGGGCGGAACGCTGGCCACCGTGCCCTCAAGGATCTTCAGCAGCGCCTGCTGAACACCCTCGCCCGAAACATCGCGGGTAATGGAGAGGTTCTCAGCCTTGCGGGCAATCTTGTCGATCTCGTCAACGTAGATGATGCCAACCTGTGCGCGCTCAATGTCGCCATCGGCAGCATTGATGAGCTTGAGAAGGATGTTCTCCACGTCCTCGCCCACATAGCCGGCCTCGGTGAGCGCGGTGGCATCGGCGATGGCAAACGGCACCTCGAGGATGCGCGCGAGCGTCTGGGCCAACAAGGTCTTGCCGGTACCGGTGGGACCGAGCAGCAGGATGTTGGACTTGGCAAGCTCTACCTCGTCCATATCGTCGTCAAACTGCGAGCCCATGCCGCCGTCAAAGGCAGACACCGCGGCGCCACCCTCGATCACGCGGCGATAGTGGTTGTACACGGCCACCGACATGGCGCGCTTGGCGTCCTCCTGACCCATAACATAGGCCGAAAGCTCGTCATAGATCTCGTGCGGCGTCGGCACGTGCGTAATGACCTGGCGGTCGTCCTCGAGCTCAAAGCCCTCGGTCTCGGGGTCCACGGCGGGCTGGGATGCAGCCTGGCCGTGGTCGTTGAGGAAGCCTGGCAGCTTGCCGTTGCGGGCAGCGTCCATAAAGTCCGAAGCAAGCGACTCCTCAAGGATCTCGGAGCAGGCGGCGACGCACTCGTCGCAGATAAAGATGTTGGTCGGGCCCTTTACGAGACGACGGACCTGGCCCTGCTCTTTTCCGCAAAAGGAGCAGCGGATGGGGTTGCCGTTCTCGTCAAAGTTGTCCTGCATGTTACCTGCCATCCTAGGCGTCCTTCGCGGCGAGGTCGCGCGAGGTGACGATACGGTCGATCAAGCCGTAGTCGAGGGCCTCGGCAGCGGTCAGGTAGTTGTCGCGCTCGGTGTCGGCCTGAACCTTCTCGATAGGCTGGCCCGATGCGTCGGACAGGATCTGGTTGAGCTCGCGGCGGGTCTTCTTGATCTCCTCGGCCACGATCTCGATCTCGGTCTGCTGACCCTGAGCACCGCCGCTGGGCTGGTGAATCATGACCTTGGAGTGCGGCAGGCAGAAGCGCTTGCCCTTGGCGCCGGCCGAAAGCAGCACGGCGGCCATGGACGCAGCCATACCGACGCAGATGGTGGAGACCTGCGGCTTGATGAAGTTCATGGTGTCCAGAATCGCCAGGCCAGAGTAAACCTCGCCACCGGGCGAATTGATGTAGAGCGAGATATCCTTCTCGGCATCCTGGCTCTCAAGATGCAGCAGCTGGGCAACGACCAGGTTGGCGCTGACGGAGTTGATCTCCTCGCCCAAGAAGATGATGCGGTCGTTGAGCAGGCGCGAATAGATATCGTAGCTGCGCTCGCCGCGCGGCGTCTGCTCGATAACGTATGGCACGAGGGCGGAATCGAACTTAGCGATCATACGCATCTCCATTTCTCTTACGGACCAATAGTGGTTCTAGATAAACGTACGGTGCCCGCATGCTATGCATTGGCTGGCACCGTACGAAGCAACCGGATAACCGGTGTATAACTTTACCCCATCACGGGCGCACGCATGCGCTCGCGGGCAAGGTGGCGAGAATTACTCGGCGTCCTTGGCGGTCTCGTCGACCTCGGTCACCTTGGCGTTCTCGACCAGGTGGTCGACGGCCTTGGAGCGACGGATGGACTCGCGGACGGCAGGCATGCGGCCATCGGCGATGAACTCGGCCTTGGAAGCCTCGACGTCCTTGACGCCGGCCTTCTCGAACTCGGCATTGACGTCGTCCTCGGTGACCTCAATCTTGAGCTCGCGGGCGAGAGCGTCGAGCGCCAGGGACTCACGGGCAACGTCGTTGGCCTGCTTGTGCAGGTCGCCGATGAACTGCTCCATGGTCAGACCGGAAGCGGGCAGCCAGGTGTCCAGGGTCATGCCGCGGGCAGCGAGGTTGGACAGGAAGTTCTGGCCAAGCTCCTCAAAGACGGACTGCTCGTAGTCGGCATCCATCTCGTCGAGCTGCAGGCGCTCGGCGAGAGCGGAGACGCAACGGTTCTCCTTCTCGGCCGGGAGGCGGGAAGCCTTGTCCTGCTCGATCTCGATCTTGATGGCGTCGCGCATAGCGTCGATGCTGTCGAAGCCAAAGTCAGACTTGACGAGCTCGTCGGTGAGCTCGGGGGTGTTGCGGACCTTGATGCCCTTGACGGTGACCTCGACGGTGTGGGTCTCGGCCTCCTCGCCCTCCTCGGCCTCGTCGGTCCAGGTGACGGACTTGACGTCGTCAACGTTGGCGCCGATCAGAGCCTCGTTGAACTCCTTGGGGTTGCTGTCGCTACCGGCGATGAGCATGCGGCCCTCGGCGGCAAAGTTGTCGGCGTTCTCGACGGCCTTGAGGTCGACGGTAACGTAGTCCTCGGACTCGACAGCGCGGCCCTCGACGTCCTCGAAGGTGGCACGGTAGTTGAGGAGCATCTCGACCTGGTTGTTGATCTCGGACTCGGTGACCTCCGCAGGGGGCATCTCGATCTCGACAGCGTCGAAGGAGGAGAGCTCAGCGGCGGGACGCAGGGAGAACTCGACGGTGTAGGTGTAGTCCTCGTGATCCTTGGCGAGGTCGAGCTCCTTGTAGTCACCGCTCTTGGTGGGGACGATGTCCAGCTCGTTGAGGACGGCGGGCTCGTTGGCGGCGATCAGGTCGTTGGTGGCCTGAGCGAGGGTAGCCTCGGCGCCAAGAGCAGAGTCGATGACCGGACGGGGAGCCTTACCGGCACGGAAGCCCGGGAAGCGGTACTTCTTGGCGGTGTCCTTGTAGGCCTTCTTGATCGCGGCGTCGACGTCGGCGGCCGGGATGGTGACCGTAGCGGTGAGCTTGGCGTCCTTGACGTCAGAAGCGGTGATGTTCAACACGTTCCTCCTCATACTGCCCAGCTTATCTGAGGTGCTGGTACCTTTATGCAACAAAGAGTCGCGACGGCCAGGGCCGACGCAGATGCGTTGGTGCGGGCGAAAGGACTCGAACCTTCACGGGAATCCCACCAGAACCTAAATCTGGCGCGTCTACCAATTCCGCCACGCCCGCATGAGCGCACAGACTAGGAATGATAGCAGATACGAACGACAAGCGCACGCACACGTTTTACAGGCTCACGACCTCACCACGAGTGCGAAAGGCGGGGCGAGTTGCCCCGCCCCGCCCATTACGACTTGTTCGCTGACCCGCTACTCCCCCAGCAGGGCCTTCTCGGGCGTGATCGGCAGCGAGCGCACCTGGTGGCCGGTGGCGTGTGCCACGGCCGATGCAACAGCGGCGAGCGGCGTGTTGATGACGACCTCGCCGATCGACTTGGCACCAAAAGGACCCGTCGGCTCGTAGCTCGGCTCAAAGGCCACGCGAATGCTGCCGATATCCAGGCGCGTGGGCAGCTTGTAGCTCATAAAGTTGCCGGTGCGCAGACGACCGCGGTCGTCGTGTTCCACGATCTCGTAGAGCGCGTGGCCGATACCCTGGGCAATGCCGCCCTCGGCCTGAACGCGCGCGAGCGCCTCGTTGATCACGGTGCCGCAGTCGACGGCCGCCGCATAGTCCACCACAGTCACCTTGCCGGTGGCCTTGTCGACCTCGACCTCGGCAATGCCGGCCATAAACGGCGGAGGCGAAACGGGCAGGCAGGCAGAAGCGTGCGAGGTGAGCGCGTCGCCGCCCGCGATGTTCTTGACGCACAGGTTGGCAAAGTCGCGCAGCGTGAGGTAGCGGTTCTGCTCGCGCGCGGCACGCTCGTCGGACAGGCGCACGTACTGGCCGTCGAAGGCCACGTCGGCGGCGTCAACGTCCCACATCTGAGCGGCCTTGGCGCAAATCTTCTCGCGCAGCTCGGTCGCGGCGTTCTTGGCGGCAAGGCCCGTCACGTAGGTACCGGAGCTCGCGTACGAACCGGCGTCGAACGGCGACACGTCGGTGTCCACGCCGCGCACCACAATGAGCGAGCTTTCAACGCCCAACTCCTCGGCGGCAATCTGCGCCAGAATCGTGTCGACACCCATGCCGTTATCGGTGGCGCCGGTGCCGATGGTAATGAAGCCGTCCTCTTCCAGGCGCATATCGATGCCGGCGATGTCGACATTGGAAATGCCCGAGCCCTGCATGGTGAGCGCACAGCCCAGAGCACGCACGCGGTCGCCCAGGTCGACGGCCAGCGGCTTGTCGCGCCAACCGATCATGTCCATCGCGCGCAGCAGGCAGCGGTCGAGTGCGCAGGCGTTGAGCTTCTCGTTGTAGTACTGCGGCATGGTCTCGCCCTCGCGCACGATGTTCTTAAGGCGCAGGTCGGCGGGGTCCATGTGCAGCATGTCGGCGAGCTCGTTGACGGCGCTCTCCACGGCAAACTGGCCCTGGGTGGCACCGTAGCCGCGATACGCGCCGCCGCGGTTGGTGTTGGTGTAGACGGCGTCCCACCTAAAGCGGCTCGCCTTCACATGGTTGTAAATCGGCAGGCTCTTGTGGCCCGAGAGGCCGATCGTCGTGGTAGCGTGCTCGCCGTACGCGCCGGCGTTGGACAGCGTGTGCAGATCGATGGCCGTGATGGTGCCGTCGTTCATGGCACCCAGCTTAACGGTCATCTGCATCTGGTGGCGCGAGTTGCCCGCGGTGATGGTCTCCTCGCGGGTGTAGCAGCAGTAGCTCGGACGGCCAGTCTGCTGGGTGACGAACGCCACGAAGATCTCGCAGCAGCCCGTCTGCTTGGAGCCAAAGCCGCCGCCGATGCGCGGCTTGATGACCTGCACCTGCGACTGCGGAATGTCGAGCGACTGCGCAACCATGCGACGCACGTGGAAGGGTACCTGTGTGGAGGTGGTCACCGAGATGCGCCCGAAGGCGTCGGTCGTCGCGAAGGCACGGAAGGTCTCCATGGGCGCGGTCTGCGTGGCCTGGCTGGAGTAGGTGCGGGTGAAGACGATGTCGCTCTGGGCGAAGGCCTCGTCCAAGTCGCCAAAGTCGCTGGTACCGCTGCATACCAGGTTGCGCGGGACATCGCCGCCCTGCGGGAACATAAAGGTCACGTCGCCCTCGGGGTGGACCACGATGTCGTTATCGAGCGCCTGGGTAAAGTCGAGCAGCGGCTCGAGCACCTCGTAGTCGACCTTGATGAGCTTGAGCGCCTTGTCGGCGGCCTCCTCGGTCTCGGCGGCGACGATCGCCACCTCCTCGTTTTGGTAGCGAACGAGATTCTCGAGAATCAGGCGGTCGTAGGGACTCGGCTGCGGATAGCTCTGGCCGGCGATGGTAAAGCGGCGCTTGGGCACGTCCTCGTAGGTGTAGACGCCCACGACACCCGGCACCTTCAGGGCGCGCGACGTATCGATGGAGCGGATCTTGGCGCGGGCATAGGGGCTGCGCTTGAGTTTGACGATGAGCGCGCCAGCGGGCACCAAGTCGCCCGTATAGACGGGACGGCCCTCGAGCAGCGCCTTCGAATCCTTCTTGGGCTGCTTGTGGGTGATCTGCTTGTAGGTGACGCCGTCGCAGCTGGTGTCGTTGACCGGCAGCTCGGGCATCTCAAAGCCCACCTGTACGCCAGACTCGTTGAGGAAGCGGACGATGGCGCGCAGCTGGCTCTCGTAGCCGCTGCAACGGCACAGGTTGCCGGCGAGCTGGCGCGACAGCTCCTCGCGCGTGGCGACGAGGCTTGGGTCCTCCTTGGCGGCACGGGCGAGCGCCAGCACGTTCATGATGAGGCCGGGGGCGCAAAAACCGCACTGCTCGGCGCCCTCGGCAGCCATCGCACGGGCCAGTGCCTCGGACTCGGCCTTAAGGCCCTCAAGCGTGGTGATGGCGTGGCCCTCAACACGCGCGGCGGGAACCGAGCAGCTCAGCACCGGGTCGCCGTCGAGCCACACCGTGCACAGGCCGCAGTTGGTGGTCTCGCAGGCGCAGCGCACCGACGCACAGCCCTGCTCGCGCAGCAGCGCAAAGAGCACAGTGTCGGGGGCAATCTGAACCTTGACCTTGCGGCCGTTGAGCGTAAAGGAAAGATCGATGAGTTTGGCAGCCATTAGCGCACCTCGCTAGAATCGACGCCGGGCACGCGGCGGCAGGAATACTCGTCCGTGGCGAACTTGGGGATCTGCACGGTCTCGAGCTCGCGGGCAAGCGCGGCCGAAAGCTCGATGCCGGCGGCGCGGCGCACGGCCTGAATCGCCAGCGGCGCCGAAATGCGGCGGCGGTAGTCGGCCGAGCCCCACAGGTTGGTGCCGTAGCTCAGCGAGCGCACGGATGCGGCCAGGGCGCGAAGCTCGTCCTCGGAAGGATGCTCGTTCACCAGGCCGCACGCCTCGCCCTGCAGCAGGGTCGCGCGCAGCGGGCGGGCGCCCACGGTGACGTGCCAGGTGTTGTCCCACCAGGCGGTGGTGACGTTCAGCGAGGGGAAGTCGGTCGCAGCCTTGCGCACGGCCTCGTAGCTCGCACGGTACTCGTGCTTGACGACCACGACGTGCTCGATCACGTCGCGCACGTAGCCCATCCGCACGAACTCCGCGAGCGGCACGCGACCGGCGCCCGTCAGCTCAACATAGGAATCGAGCGCGAGAAAGGCGGAGAGAACGTCCGAGAAGCCAAAGCGGCCGTAGATGCTGCCGCCCACCGTGGCGGTGTTGCGCAGCTGCACGCCCACGATGTCGTGGACGGCGAACTCGAAGACATTATTGACAAGCGCGTTGACCCCGGCATGACGCTCGAGCTGGCGCAGGGTGCACATGGCACCGATGCGAAACTCGGTCTCGGTCTCCTCGATCTGATCGAGTCCGCAGGCCGAAAGGTCAATCGCCGTCGCCACACGACGCGAACCCAGGCGCATCCAGATGCCGCCGCCCACAATCTTGTTGTTGCGGTTCTTCTGCAAGAGCTCATAGGCTTCGACCGCGTTTCCAACACGGACGTAGGTACCGAACTTGAGCACGTTCTCCCCCATCTCTTCACTTGTCCAGTACCTTTAAGTGTACCAAACGAGGGGGCACAGCTCGTGTCGGGACAAAATGAACCGTTTTCCTCCGTCGCATGTGGATCAAAAAAGGCTCCCAGCCAAGATGACTGGGAGCCTTCTGCGATGCTATGTCGAGCGAAGATTTAGCAGACGCCCTGGGCGAGCATGGCGTCGGCGACCTTCAGGAAGCCGGCGATGTTGGCGCCCATGACGAAGTTGCCCTCCTCGCCGTACTCCTTGGCGGTGTCGTCCACGTTGTGGAACATGCCGCGCATGAGCTGCTCGAGCTTGCCGTCGACCTCCTCGAAGGTCCAGGACAGGTGCTCGGCGTTCTGGCTCATCTCCAGGCCGGACACGAGCACGCCGCCGGCGTTGGCTGCCTTACCGGGCATAAAGGCGACGCCGTTCTCCTGGAAGTAGGTCGTGGCCTCGATGGTCGTGGGCATGTTCGCGCCCTCGCCGACCACCTTGCAGCCGTTGGCGACGAGCGCCTGGGCGTCCTCGAGCAGCAGCGTGTTCTCGCGAGCGCAGGGCAGCGCGATGTCGCAGGGCAGCTGCCACACGCCGCGGCCGTCGCCCTCGTGCCACACGGCGTTGGGCTTCTCGTCAACGTACATAGCGAGCGTGACGCCCTTGTCGTGGCCGGAGCGCTTCTTGTTGTAGACATGCTCGAGCACGGTGTAGTCGATGCCGTCGGGATCCTCGACCCAGCCGTGGGTGTCGGAGCAGGCCAGCACCTTGCCGCCGAGCTGGGCGACCTTCTGGACCGCGTAGATGGCGACGTTACCGGAGCCGTGAACGACGACGTTCTTGCCCTCGAAGGACTCGCCGCGGCTCTTGAGGTACTCGTCCACAAAGTAGACCAGGCCGTAGCCGGTGGCCTCGGTACGGGCGAGCGAGCCGCCAAAGGAGAGGCCCTTGCCGGTAAGGACGCCGGTCCACTCGTTGGTCAGGCGCTTGTACTGACCGAACATGTAGGCAACCTCGCGGCCGCCAACGCCCAGGTCGCCGGCGGGAACGTCGGTGTTGGGGCCGATGTGGCGATAGAGCTCGGTCATGAAGGACTGACAGAAGTGCATGATTTCGTTGTTGGACTTGCCCTTGGGGTCAAAGTCGGAGCCGCCCTTGCCGCCGCCCATGGGAAGGGTGGTCAGGCTGTTCTTGAGGATCTGCTCAAGGCCCAGGAACTTGAGCATGCCCAGGGTGACAGTCGGGTTAAAGCGCAGGCCGCCCTTGTAGGGTCCAATGGCAGAGTTGAACTCGACGCGGTAGCCGCGGTTGACCTGGACCTTGCCCTGGTCGTCGACCCAGGGAACACGGAACATGACGATGCGCTCGGGCTCGACGAGGCGCTCAAGCAGGGCGGCCTCCTCGTACTCGGGGTGGGCGTCGAGCGCCGGCTGGATGGTGCCGAGGATCTCGGTCGCGGCCTGGATGAACTCAGGCTGCTCGGGATAGCGGGCCTTGAGCTCGTCGAGAACTTTCTGCGTGTAGCTCATGCTTCCTCCAATTGATGGAAAAGAAAGGTGTCGTTCGCGGCGCCCCATGCGCCGTGAGCTTTATCGAGTATGGATAATATCGCACTGTTGCAGCAAAGTTACGCATAAGCCGACGAGCGGATGTTTCGTTTTGATTACGATGCAGGTAGATGCGTTTTTGAGTACCTGACGTGCAAAATCCGTGTTTCGAAGCTGTTTCGTCCATATGGACTAAAACCACCACAAAGGTGCCTGTCCCCAATGTGGTGGTTTTGGTGGTTAGAGGACGAGCTGGTGGTAGTCGGCGGGGGTTATGCGGCCTTCGGTGGCGGCGCGGAAGGCGGCGAGTGCGTCACCCGAGAACGGCATGGCCCAGCACAGGCCGCAGCCGGCGGTGATGGAACCGGGCAGCGGCATGATGCGCCCGGGCACGCCGGCGGCAAGACACAGCTGCTCGCATTCCATCACATCAAAGGTGCTATCGAACGACACGATAATCTTGCGCTCGCGATCGGGGGCATCACTGGACGGGCCTTCGCGGTGTGCCTCACGATACGCCGCGGCGGCCGCTTCCTCTTCCGCGGTATGTCCACAGCCACCGCAACCGCAGGTACAGGGTTCGGACCCGCCGCAAGTGCAAGGCTCTCCCGTGTCGGGGCAAATATCGTGAGACATGGCATCTCCCATCGTCTAGGCGAGTAACTCGGCCGCCGCAAACTCCTCGGGCGTATTGACGTTCTCGAAGCAGAGCGTCGAGCCCGCGGCCTTAACAATCTGCGGCTCATCCATATAACCAGCCTGAACGCGATTGATCAGGCAGCGAATGCGCTGGCGGTCGCAAGAAAGCAGCTCTTGGGCAACCGGCGCGCACGCGTCACGGCGCCAGACAGCGCAAAGCGGCTCAATCCCCCGCTCCTCGCGCGGCACGCACACATCGAGCGCCTCGGCCTCAACACGATCGGCAAGCGCGCCGATGAGTTCCGGCGAGACAAACGGCATATCGCAGGCAACGATCGCCACGAGAGGCAGCCGAGCCGCAGCCAACGAGCTCGCGATGCCGCGCATGGCGCCCGCCGACCCTTCAAGATCCGCCACCACACGCGGCACCAGGCCGCCAAACGTGTGCTCCTCAAGGTAGGCAAGCTCGCTGGGACGCGAAGTGGTCACGACTAACTCGCCGGCAACTGGCGCCAGTCGGCTCAGCACGCGCTCGATGAGCGGCTCGCCGCAAAACGCCATGCGCGCCTTATCGCAGCCCATGCGCGAGGACAGCCCGCCCGCCTGGACGACACAAGAAAGATCGGCACGTCTTACGGTAGTCATACGGCAAAACACCTCCATCGGCATGCTCGAAACCCGGTGCACGAAGCTAAATACAGCCGCCAAAATAGCGGCGCTACAAAAAGCTCGTGCAAAAACAAAACAGCGCCTTTGCGGCACGCAGCAAGACCGCGAGCACAAAAGCGCTGGTAGCGTATGGCGGGAACGTATGTGAATCGAACACATCCAAGACGTTTTGCACGCCTCGCAACGGTTTTGAGGACCGCGGAGCCCACCGGAGCCCATCCGTTCCCAAGTGCGGCGGTATTTTACCAAACCGAACAGGGTAGCTAGCGCAGGGACCTCAGGCCGCCGGCTTCCTTGTCGAGCACCGTAAAGCGCACGGCATCCAGGTGCTCCAAGATGCTGATGGCCCGTTTGCGCGACACGCCCAGGGCCTCGCGCAGCACGCTCGTGGTGGCAGCGCCGCCGGCTGCCTCAATGGCGGCGGCGACGAGCTCGCGCGCATGGGCCTCGGCGGCAGCGGACAGGGCAACGTCGCGCTCGACCTTAACGATCGAACGGTTGAGCGAAAGCTCGCGCAGGGCACGCGTCATGGTGTCGCGGCCGAGCTGCAGCTGTTCGCCCACCTCGGGAAGCGCCGGTGCATCGAGGCCGGCTTCGTCCAACAAGGCAACGATACGTTCGCAGGCCTCGCGCACCACACGCGCCGCGGCGGGCGCGGAGTGCGGGTCGAACACCTCAGCACCCTCGGAGGCACACACGCCGCGCGAGCAGCCCTCGTAAATCAGGGCCGCGGCAACGCCTTCATCAGCGGCAGGCCACGCAGCATGGGCAACGGCGCCGGGCGTAAAGCCTGTCTCCTTGGGAGCCGCCGCGTGCATGGCTGACAGGGTCGCCGCCAGTGCATCCATCGCGGCGTCGAGCACCACGGCGTCCGCCAAGAGGCCCGCATCACCCACGCCAAGCTTGCGAACGGAGCCCTGCGCCACCAACCCGCGCAGTGCGGCATCGACCTCGCCGGCACCGAGATCCAGAGCCTCGGCAACATCAACCGGCGTAATCGGCAGCGTCTGCAGCGCCAGCCAAGCGCCCACACCGCCCGCGATATCGCCGGACTCGAGCGCCGCAAACAGCGCGCGCTCGCCGGCCGAAAGCTCGCGCGAGCGACGGCAGCGCGAAAGCAGCACGCGCCCGCCGCCAATAAGCATGACCGGCGAATAGGACAGCACCACGGCATGGTCGCCGGCGCGCAGCGGAAGCGGTTCCTCCAAGCGTACCTGCACCACTCGCGTCTCTCCCACCGCCATGGGGGGCTCGCCCTCCAAAAGCATGATGCGGCCGACGACCTCTGCCGTACCCGCCATCACGTGCACACGCGCACCCGACTCGAGCACACGCGGCTTGGCGCCCTCGCGACCCAAATACGTAAACGTCATCATAAAGCGCAACGTCTGACCAAAACGGTCCGCCACGCCCAGCATCTCGCCGCGGTCAAGTGCCGCGACGCCGTCGCCAACCAGGTTGAGCGCCACGCGCTGTCCAGGCAGCGCGCGCTGCGTATCGCCATGCACCTGAATCCCGCGCACGCGACAGACCGTACGCGACGGCAAAGCCATCAGCTCGTCGCCCACCGCAACCGGCGCATCGTGCAACGTTCCCGTCACCACGGTGCCTGCGCCCTTGATCGTAAAGCAGCGGTCGATGGGCAGGCGCGGCGCGGCATCGGTGGCCTCGGCACGGGCACGGCAGGCATCCCAGCAAGCGGCAACCTGCTCGTCGAGCGCAGCTAGCAGGTCATCGATCCCCGCGCCGGTCTTGGACGACACGGGCACGATCGGCGCGTCGGCAAACACGGTATCCGAAAGAAAATCGTCCACGTCGAGCTCGGCAAGCTCGGTCATCTCGCTATCGGCCAGGTCGCACATCGTCAGCGCGACCACCATGTGCGTGACGCCCAGCAGCTCCAGCACATGCACGTGCTCGCGGGTCTGCGGCATCACGCCCTCGACGGCAGAGACCACCAACACGGCAACATCAATGCCCGTGGCACCCTGCACCATGGCGCGCAAGTAATGCGCATGGCCCGGCACGTCGACCAGGCCGACGATCTTGCCACTCGGCAGCGCCAGCTCGCCAAAGCCCAGCTCCACGGTCATACCGCGACTGCGCTCAACCTCCAGACGGTCGGGATTCTTGCCGGTCAGTGCCTCGATCAGTGCCGACTTACCGTGGTCAACGTGGCCCGCCGTGCCAACGATAACGGGACACTCCACCAGCGCCTGAACCTCACTCATCGAACAATCGCCTTCTCAACGCACGCGACGAGCGTCGATGCCGCCGACTCGATATCGCGATCGCCCACGAGCGTACGGACGTCAAACAAAATGCGATCGTGCGAGGTTCGCGTGACGACCGGCGTGTCGAAGTCCTGGACAAGAGAGCGCTTGAGCGCGTCGACGGACAGGCGCCCGTCGACCGGGCGGACCGCCACGCACATCGTGGGCAGCTCAACTGTAGGCAGCGAGCCGCCACCGGGGGTCGACGATTCCTCGACGATCTCCACCTGAACGGCGCACGGGCAACCGGCCTTATCGAGTCCGGCGACCATACGATCGCGCAGCTTGTGGGCACGTCGTTCCAGATGAGCCTGCGGAAGCGTGAGCATACTGAGCACCGGAATATCACGATGGGCAACATCGGCGCCGTCCATGTAGATGCGCAGCGTGGCCTCGAGCGCCGTGAGCGCCAACTTGCCCGGGCGCAGGGCGCGCATAAGCGGATGCGACCCACAGGCCTGGACCAGATCGCGGCGGCCCATGATAATGCCCGCCTGCGCCGCGCCCAGCAGCTTATCGCCCGAGCACGACACGATGTCGAGCCCGGCGGCTACCGAGGTCGGCGTGGTCTCCTCGCCGCCGCGGACCAGGATGTCGTCGGGCAGCAGCGCGCCCGAGCCCTGGTCCTCGTAGAACAGCAGGCCATGCTTATGGGCCAGCGCGGCAAGCTCCTTGGAGCTCACTTCCTCGTGAAAGCCCTCGATGCGGTAGTTGGAAGGATGAACCTTGAGAATCATGGCCGAGTCGGGCGTGATGGCGCGCTCGTAGTCGGCCAAGTGCGTGCGGTTGGTGGCACCGACCTCGACGAGTCGGGCGCCCGAGGCCGCCATGACATCGGGGATGCGGAAACTGCCGCCAATCTCGACGAGCTCGCCGCGGCTCACGATGACCTCTTTGCCCGCGGCATGGGTGGCCAGCACCAGCAGCACCGCGGCGGCATTGTTGTTGACGACGAGCGCATCCTCGGCACCGGTGAGCGAGCGAATCAGCTCCGCGGCGTGCTCCTTGCGCGACCCGCGTGAGCAGGTGTCGACGCTGTACTCGAGCGTGCTGTACCCGCGCGCGACCTCGGCGACGGCCTTGGCGGCCGACTCTGCGAGTGGGGCGCGACCCAGGTTGGTATGGATGACCACGCCCGTGGCGTTGACGGCCGGACGAAGGCTCGGCAGCGCAGAGCGATGCGCACGCCACTCGATGGCCGAGGCCAGCTCGCGCTTGGAACGCGGGGCGGCACCGGCACGAATCGCGGCGCGCTCCTCATCGAGCTCGGCCGTCACGGCGGCATGGACTACCGCATCGCACGTCTCCCCCGCCGCCTTCACCACCGGCCACTCGGTGAGCAGCTCGTTGACAGAAGGGATGGCGCGCAGGCGGGCGCGCACCTCATCGGAAATGTTCTGGCTATCGCTCATGTGCGGCCTTTCAAAACAAACGCGGATCAGTCGAATACATCGGCTGAGTCAAATTACTCGTCATTATCCCCGCGCGGCGCAATCTTTTCCACGCGAACGGCGTTTTCCTGGGTGAGCGCGGCGCCCGTAATGGAATCCCAGCGCAGCGGCGTGTGGTCGAGTGGACCGACGCCCAAGCCTTGAGCGCCACCGGCATCGGCGTCAAACGAACGCCCACCGGGGGCGGCCGAGGTGAAGATGCACGCCGGATGCAGATACGGCGTCGTCTCCACACGCACGCGGTCGCGGCCCATATCGCTCACGAGTTCGACGATCTCGCCGTCGGCGATGCCCATGTGCGCAGCAGCATCGGCATTCATCTGCACGGCATCCAGGTCCGACCCAGCCTCAGCGGCACCTTGGGCTGCAAGCCTTCGCGAGGTATGCGACTCAAAGGGACGGTTGCCGCTAATGAGGCGAAACATCCCCGGGCCAGGCTCCACCATGGGAGCGATCCAGTTGGGCACACGACCCAGACCGGCTCGTTCCCATACGTCGCTTGCCAGCGCAATTTTGCCGCCATCCAAGGGAATCGCCGGCTCGCCCGTACGCGACGGCAACGTAACACCCGTGTCGGCCCAGCCGCGCTCCTTGAGCTCGTCCAGATTGATCCCAAAAGGCGCCACCTGGACAGCCGTCAGATCGTCAGACGTAAACTGGAAGTACTCGCCCGCGCCACACGCCTGCGCCAGACCGGCAAAAATCTCCCGACCGGGACGTGTGTCGTCATGCTGCACAGGCAGCACGGCGTTGCGGTAGAACACGCGCGAATCATTGGCGCCCACGACTGTGCCCACACCGCGGTCGGCCTCCAGATACGTCACGTCGGGCAGCACGAAGTCAGAAGCACGCGCTGTCTCGGACCAGCGAATATCAATCGTCACGAGCAAGTCGAGCTGCTGCAAAATACCCAACCAAGCTTGTGCATTACCATAGCCCGCACCGGGGTTACTGGCATAGACGATGAGCCCACGCAAATCGCCGGCAAGAATCGACTGACCGATGGTCGTACACAGGCCGCGCACCGGATCGACCAGTGGATAGCGCTCGGATCCCAGCTTGGACATGCGCGACACCGGCGGCGTCGCAAAGCGTGCGGGATCAAGGTCGCCCAGCGCAAGCGGTGTGGGTGGATTGAGCGCGCCGCCCACATGTCCAATACAGCCCAGCAGCACATCGACCAGACAAATCGCGCGCGCAGTCTGGGTGCTGTTGGCATACGCAATGCCAATGCCGCCATGAAAGCCGGCGTCCACCACGGCAGCAGGCGCGGCCGCAGCTAGATCGCGCGCCGTGGCGGCGATCTCTGCGGCCGGCACGTCGCACATCGACTCGGCCCACTCGGGCGTCCAAGCACGGGCCGCCTGCGCCAGCTCGTCAAAACCCGTGGTATAGCGGGTCACGAACTCGTGGTCATACAGGTCCTCGGCAATCAAGACATGCGCAATACCCAACAGCAGCGCCAAGTCGCAGCCCGGGCGCACGCGCAACCAGCGGTCGGCAAGTGCAGCCGAGCCGCTGCGCCGGGGGTCAACCACGATAATCTTCGCCCCACGGCGACGGGCATCGTTGAGCGCGTCAACGGCCCCCATCGTCGACGAATCGACAATGGAACGCCCCAGGTACATAATGCAATCGGTATGCGCCAGGTCGGAGGCGGGACTGTAGCCCAGGCTGTGCTCCCAGCCGGTAAGTCGGCTTACCTCGCAGGCACCGTCGGCACCGTACACGTTGGGCGAACCCAGCGCGTGCATAAGACGATAGCCCCAGTAGCGGTCGAACGAGGGCACGCCGAGCGTCATGCCCAGCGCACGGGGCCCGCGCTCGTCAACAATCCCCAAAAGACACTCGGCAATCTGGGCAAACGCCTCATCCCAGGAAATCGCATCAAACCCCGAGCCATCAGCTCGGCGGCGCATGGGATGCAAAATCCGATCGCGCTCATCAAACGGCATGGACAGGCGATGCCGCCCGCGGGCGCACAGGGCACGCGCCGCGCATGGATGCCCCGGCACCGGCAACTCGGCCACCACACGACCGTCCTCAACGCGTGCCGCAAAGGCGCAATCGGCATAGCATCCCCCGCATGTGGTCACCACGGCGCGACCGTCACGCTTCACAGCAGATGCCATCTCGATTACCCCTTTCACCAGCCAAACAGAACAGGCCAACAGCCCGGCAACGAGCCCCAGACCAAAAAAGCCTCCCGCACGGCAACGCCCCGCGGGAGGCCCGACGTCAAACAGACGGTACCTTACGCCTCGGACTTCTTGGCGTAGATAAACCAGTAGCCGAGCGCAACCAGAACCGCGCCGCCCACGATGTTGCCCAGCGTGGCGGCGGACAGGTTAAACGCAATGCCCGCGGCGTTGAGTGCATCGGCGCCGGCGACGTCGGCACCGTAGCCGCATGCATGCATCACGGCACCCATGGGCAAAAAGTACATGTTGGCAACGCAGTGCTCAAAACCGCAGGCCACAAACGCGGCAATGGGCAGCAAAATGCCCACGACCTTATCGACCACGGTCTTGCCGGCCGTACCGATCCACACGGCCAGGCACACAAAGATGTTGCACAGGATGCCGCGGAAGAAGATCGTCACCCAGTCGATCGTCACCTTGCCGGCGGCGACGCTCACCATGGAATTGGCGACCGCCTCGCCGTTGAGCTTGTAAATGCCGGCCATGTACACCAAAAAGACGATGAACAGGGCACCGACAAAGTTACCGACCCACACGACGACCCAAGCCTTGAGCATCTGGGCCAAGGTGATCTTTTTGCTATTGAGCGCGCAGACCATGAGCGAGTTACCGGTAAACAGCTCGGCGCCGCACACCAGCACGAGCACCAGGCCCAGGCAAAAGCACAGGCCGCCCACGACGCGCTGGGCGCCCCAGCCCAGCGTGCTATCGCTCAAGAACACGGTAAAGAACAGGCCGCCGAAGGCAATAAACGCGCCGGCGAACATTGCCAACAGAAAGGCCTTTGCGACCGGCAGGTTGGCCTTGGTCACGCCGGCGGCCTCGGTCTTGACCTCGATCGCGGCGGGCGCCAAGCAATCGGGAGCAGGGTACTCCACCTTGGAATCTGCCATGTCAATCACTTCTTTCCTAATCAGCAGGGACAAGTGAACCTATTGCTCTTGCCCCAAGCGGACAAAGTGGGAAAAGTCGTTGGCGGCCACTGCGTCGTACACGGCGTCGACGGCGTCAAAGACTTCTGGGGACATGGGGTTATAGAACTCCGTGTCGCCCGGCTGAATCCCAACGAAGACGATATCATCGCACGATTGCTCAATCTCTTCGATCAGAATCGACAAAGGAAGCGAATGCGTGGTGAACATCGACTTGCGGGCCACATCGCGCTTGTCGAGCAAACGGATGGACCCGACGGGCAGCGCCATGTCGGCAGCATCGACCAAGACCAGACGCGGCGGACGCTCGCGCTTGACCTCGATGATGTCGTCCTCGGGTGTCTGACCGCCATCGATGGTGTACCAGCCGGCAAGCGGCGCGTCCTCCATCTTTTTGGAGAGCACAGGGCCGGCGGCATCGTCGGCACGCAGCACGCTTCCCGCCGTGAGCACAATGCCCGCAAACGGGGCGCCGTTCACACGTCCATCCACAACGCGACCCATTACTGCAACCTCCCCGTCAGATACACGCCCGACACATCGCGCACGCGCTCCACCAGATCGCGAAACTTCATTAAAAACGCGACCTGCTGGGCATGAAGACCAAAGTCGTCATCGAACACCGAGATGCCGGCCTTGGCAGAACCGCGAAAACCGCGCTCGTCGAGCAGCGCATCGCAGACCTCGAGCAGCGACGGTACGGCCGCCTTGTCGAGCTGGCACTCGCCAAAGGAGCGGATGGCCTCAAACTTGGTCTTGGCCTCCCCCTCCGGCAGCGCGTCGATAAGCGTATAGAACACGTTCACCGGCACCGACAGGCGCGGCTCAAAGCAGTCGAGCACGCCGGTGTGGTGGCCCACGGCGAGCGTGTAGTACAGCACGTCGCAGGCCTCCTGGGGAACGTCTTCCTCGGTCTCCACAAACTTACGCGTGAGCTCGTAAAAGACCACCTGGTCGGGCGCATGGTCCAGGCAAGGGTCGGCGACGCCCTCGGCAGCCTCGTCACTTGCGCGCGAGGCATCGCCAAAGGAGCCGCCGAGCATGCCGGGGCCCGCAAAGTAACCAGAGCGGTCCGTGAGCTCCATCTAACGACCTCCGGCCAGCACCAGATCCTGCAGCGCCGAGTAGACCTCGACGCGGCGCGGATCGTCCTGCTTGTCGATGAGCAGCGCCATGGCACCGCGGATATCGCCCTTGGGCGCGCCCTCGAGCGTATCCATAAACTCGTTAGCCAGGTCGCGGCCATAACGGTAGCCGCTCATGGCGCGAGCCTCGCGCTCGATGGCAACACGCAGCTTGTACGGCACGCCGGGGTGCAGGATATCAGCCTGCTCGCCGGCGGCCTCCACCGTGGTCTCAGCATGGAGCTTTTGGTCCAAAAGCCCCAACGCCATGGCAAAGCCGTAGATGGTCTGCGCAGGGCTGGGCGGGCAGCCGGGGATGTAGACATCGACCGGCAGAATCTTGTCCGTGCCGCCCCAGACGCAGTAGTTGTCGTAGAAGATGCCACCGGTGCAGCCGCACGCGCCGTAGGACACTACGATCTTGGGATCGGGTGCGGCCTCAAAGGCGCGCAGGGCCGGCATGCGCATGGCACGCGTCACGGCGCCGGTGTACAGCAGCACATCGGCGTGACGGGGCGAGGGCACGACCTTGATGCCAAAGCGCTCGACGTCGAAGACGGGCGTGATGGAACCGAAGATCTCGATCTCGCAGCCGTTGCAGCCGCCGCAGTCGACACGGTAGACGTACACTGAGCGCTTGATCTTCTTAAGAAGGGTCGCCTTGGCCTTCTCGATGCTCTCGTCGAGCTCGATCTTGGTCGGGCGGTACTGAAGCCGCTCGGGCAAAAGCGTGGGTTCGGCCATGGTTACTCCTCCTTCTTATCGAGATCCATGATGATGCCCTCGACCGGCGCCGGACCGGCGGGAATCTCGGGCGCATCGGGGTTAAGCTCGCGGTCGATATACTCCGGGTTCACGCCGTGGCCGCCAAGATACTCCATGCCGGGGCCCTGGGGCTCACCGGACGTGAGCGTCTCGTTGGCAACCATGCCGACCGCGTTGCCGGTCTTGACGGCCGACGCGGCGCGCAGAGCGTCGAGCTCGCGCTTGCACTCCTGGCACATGCCGACGGTACGGGCGGCCTGGATGGCCTCCATGCCGCCGGCCTTTTGCAGCAGGCGCTTGGCGTAGTCGATCTCCTTGTGCGGGGCGAACGGCTTGCCGCAGCGCGAGCAATGCTCGAGCGTATAGACACTCTTGCTCGTGAGGTCAGCCTTGCTCATGACGGCCAGCTCAAACTCCTCGGTGAGCTTGATGGCCTCCATGGGGCAGGCCTCCTCGCAGCGGCCGCAGAAGATGCAGCGGCCGTAGTCGATCGACCAGGTGATGGTATCGGCCGCAAGGTCGGTGTCCATGCGAATGGCATCGGCCGGGCACGCAACGCCGCAGGCACCGCATGCGATGCACAGCTCGGCGTTGTGCTCGGGCTTGCCGCGCATGTCCTTGTTGGTGGGGAACGGCGCAAACGGGTACTTGACCGTCGCGTCGCCGGCCTTGGCGTTAACCTTCCAAAGCTTCAGCATATTAGAGCGCCTCCTCATCGAGCGGAGCGGCCATGGTGCCCTCGCCCGCAAGCGGCGACTTGTCGCGCCAGACGTTCTCGAACTGCTCCTTGTCGAGCACGTGGTCGCGCTTGGCGGCGACGTCGGTCACTGTCACGCGGTCGGTGCAGGAGTAGCACGGGTCGAGCGAGCCGACGATCAGCGCCGCATCACCCACGGTGTTGCCGCGGAACATGTAGCGCAGGACCGGCCAGTTGCTGTACGTAGCGGCCTTGGCGCGCCAGCGGTAGCACTTCTGGTTGTTGCCGAGCATGGCCCAGTGCACGTCCTCGCCGCGCGGCGCCTCGGTGGCACCGATGGCGTACTTATGCGGGGTGTACTCCCAATCCGTGGTGAGGATGGGGCCCGACGGGCAGTTCTCAAGCATGGTCTCGATCATGTCGATCGAATCGTAGACCTCCTGGATGCGGACGGCGGTACGGCCGAAGGCATCGCAGGTGTCGGCCGTAGCGGCGTGCATCTTTTGGACGTCCGGATCGGCGTAGCCGTCGAAGGGATGGTCAAAGCGCACGTCGCGGGCATAGCCCGAGCCACGCATGAGCGGGCCGACCGGCGAGAAGTCGCGTGCGATCTTGCGATCCAGAATGCCGATACCGCTCGTACGCTCGATAAAGTTGGGAGTAGAGAGCAGCACGTCGACGAGCTCCTGAACCTCGGAGCGCAGCTGGTGGATGGTCGTGAGCGTGGAGAGCTTCTGCTCGGCCAAAATGTCACGACGCACGCCGCCGATCACGTTGAGGCCGTAGGTCTTGCGGTGACCGGAAAGCTTCTCGGCCAGGTCCATGGACTTCTCGCGGACGCGGAAGAACTGCTGGAAGCCGGAGTCGAAGCCCGTGTAGTGCGACGCCAGGCCAATATTGAGCAGATGCGAGTGCAGACGCTCGACCTCGAGCATGATGGCGCGGATGTATTGGGCGCGCGGCGGAACATGAATGCCCTGGGCGCGCTCGACGGCCTCGGCATAGGCCACCGAGTGGGCGCAGCCGCAGATGCCGCAGATGCGGTCGGCGAGGAACGTCACGGCGTCATAGTTCAGGCGCGTCTCGGCGACCTTCTCCATGCCGCGGTGCACGTAGAACAGACGGTAGTCGGCGTCGACGATCGTCTCGCCCTCAACGAACAGGCGGAAGTGGCCGGGCTCGTCGGAGGTAATGTGCAGCGGGCCCATGGGGACGAGCGTGGTCTCCTTGCCCTTGGTATCGGCCAAGAACTCGTAGTTTTCCATGTCGCTCGCGGGAGCGGGACGGAAACGGTAGTCCATGGAGTCCTTGCGCAGCGGATACAGGCCGCTGGGCCAATCGTCGGGCAGCACCAGGCGGCGACGATCGGGCAGACCCTCGGGAATCAGACCAAACATGTCGCGAAGCTCGCGCTCGCCCCACACGCAGGCGGGGACGAACGGCGTCACGGACGGGAACGTCATCTTGGCGGGATCGACCTCGGTGCGCACGGTCACCCAGCCGGGGTCCTCCCCCTCCATAGAGATGACGTAGTACACGGCGTAGCGACCGCACAGACTGCGCTCGTCGTTGCCGATGATCACGGGAATCCAGCCGTAACGCTCGTAATACAGGTAGTGGACGGCCTCGGGCAGCTTGTCCTGCTTGACGGTGATCGTCAGCTGGTCCTCGCACTGCCACTCGACCTTCTCGATGCAGCCCGGAACGGCGCGGCGCAGGGCCTCGACATGGCTCTCGCAGCGACGGGCATACACCTTGTTCTCAGTTTCAATCATTCGTTACTCCACCTCGCTCTGAGCGGTCTCGGTACCGAACACAGCGCGGTACATCGGCGTCGCGTGAAGTTCCTCGGTGCTCTGCTCGAGCACGATGCCGGTCGCGCTCTCCACACCGTGCACGAGAGGCAGCGGGGTGGCGATGCCAAACCACAAGATCATGACAGCCAGGATGATTTCGGGGATAAGCATGAGCGCCGGAGCCTCATGCTTACCCATGCCCTGGGGCGCATGGCCGAATACCGACTTGAGTGCGATGCGGGTGAGCGCGGAGATGGCCACGGTAAGACCGAGGGCGACCACGACGACCAGCCACATGGGACCGGCGGTAACACCGGCGACAAAAGTCAGGAACTCGGAAATAAACATGCCAAAGGGCGGGAAGGCACCAAGACCGAGCAGTGCCAGGACGGCGAGCGCGGCGGTTGCGGGTGCAACCTCGACGACGCCCTGGATCTTGGCCAGGCTACGCGTGCCAAAGGCGTGCTGGATGTTGCCGGACACGCAGAAGGCAAGCGTCTTGGTAAAGCCGTGGAACACGCAGTGCAGCAGGGCCGCGGCGATACCCAGCGGGCCACCGATACCCAGGCACAGGGCGATAACGCCCACGTTCTCCACAGACGAGTACGCAAAGCGGCGCTTGAGGTCGTCCTGGCGAAACATCGAAAGTGCCGCCACCAAAATGGACAGCGTGCCGACGATCAGCAGCAATATTTGCGGATACTCGGCGCCCACGGCTTGGATAGTAAAGCCGTAGAAGCGCATGATCACAAGCATGGCGCACTTAAGCAGCACGCCCGAGAGCAGGGCCGAGACAGGGCTCGGGGCCTGGGAGTGGGCATCGGGCAGCCAAGTGTGCATGGGGAACAGGCCGGCCTTGGTGCCAAAACCGATCACGACAAACGCAAAGGCGAGGCGCATGAGCGTCGGGTCGAACTGATCGGCATACGGCAGCACGCACGACAGGAATGCGGCCTCGTGGGCATTGGGAATCACGTCGGCGGCGTTGGCGTAGATCAGCAGCGTACCGAACAGGCCGAAGGCCACGCCGGCGGTGCAGACCATCGCATACTTCCAAGAAGCCTCGAGGGCCGTCTTGTTCTTGTAGATACCCACGAGGAATACGGTGGAAAGCGTGGTTGCCTCCACGGCGGCCCACGTGAGGATCATGTTGTTGGACAGGCACGCGAGCAGCATGGTGAACACGAACAGGCTAAACAGCGCAAAATACTGCTTGGCGCGCTCGGCGGGCATGGAGCCCTCCTCGATATCGGCCTTTACATAGGGCAGCGAGAACAGCCCCGTAAGAAAACCGATAAAGCCGATGAGCAGCACAAAGATGGCGCCCAACGAATCGAGGTGGAACCACAGGCCAAGAGCGCTCGCGGTTTCGCCGCTCATAAGGACGTCACCGGCTGTCATTATCGACAGCACCAGGACGGCTGCGACGGAGACCAGGTTGAGACCGGCAAACACGTTATAGGACGTGTTCTTGGGCAAAAACGCCATGACCAGCGAGAACACCAAAGGAGTCGCGAGTAGGGCGAGAATCAACGTTTCCATGGACTACCCCCTCAGCTCGGACAGGTCGCGCGCATCGAGCGAGTGGGAGTCGTCCCAAATGCGACGCACGACGATGGACATGATGATGACGGCAAAGATGGCGTCGGTGGCGATACCGATCTCGATGATCTCGGGAGCGGTGGGGGCCAAAAGCGCGAGCGTCACGTGGCTGCCGTTTTCCATAAGGCAGTATCCAAAGATCTGCTTCATGATGTTGCGCTGCGAGATGATGCAGGTGAGGCCCACAAAGAAGTGAGCGAAGCTAATAGCGAGCGCAGGCGTAGCGACCTCGGCCGTGGGCAGGCTGATCTGCGTCACGACGGCAAAGCAGATCGCGACCTCGACGGCGATGATGCAGATGGCCCACGCGGGCTTAAGGCCGGCCTTGAGCGATGCGTCGCTCGGCTCGCCCATCTTCTTGTACGCACGGTTGAGGATATAGGGAACCAGGACGACCTTGGTGATAAAGGCAGATCCAGCCCACATAAGCAGCTCCTGCGCACCGGTGGTGACACCGAGCGTGGCGAGCAGTCCCACGAGCACCAGCGACTGCACCGCATACCAGCGGATGGCATGTTTGATGTTCTTGGAGACGACCACCATGGTGGACGTGACGATCAGAAGGCCGCCAAGGATGTTGACGATCGAATAACCCATGTCGTTCTACCTCCTAACCGATCCAGCTGGCCGAAAGCGGGCCGCTGACGATAACCATGATGATGAGCACGATGAACACGAACGCCATCGCGCGGGGAAGCGGGGCTCCCGCAGCGACCTCGTCGCTCGGCTCGCCGGGCAGGCAATAGCCCATCCACTTGAGGAACCAGGCAAAGGTGGCGACGGTCTCGGCGACCATGATGCACACGAGCACCAGGATCGCAACGTTGCCGGCACCCACGGAAAAGCCGCCGGCAATGATCTGGAACTTCGAGAAGAACGTGTTCATGGGCGGCACGCCGGCAATGGCGAGCGCGGCGACACCAAAGCCCACGCCCGAGATCGGGTACTTCTTTACGATGCCGCGAAGCTTGGGCAGCATACGCGTACCGAGCGTAAAGGAGAACGAACCGGCGATCAGGAAGAACAGCGTCTTGGCGAAGGCGTGGTTAAAGATGTGGCAGACGGCGCCATCGAAGGCGAGCTGGCTGCCAAAGACCGAAAGGCCCAGACCAAAGAACACGTAGGAGAGCTGGGCGATCGTGGAGAAGGCCAGCAGACGCTTCATGTCCTTTTGCGGCAGGTACATAAGGAAACCAAAGAGCATAGTGACCATGGCGTCGATAATGGCGACCCAGCCCACGATCTCGGGAACCTCTCCGGCAGAAACGAGCGCACGCGCGAACACGCACACGCCGACCTTGACCATCGAGGCGCCATGCAGGTAGGCCGAAACAGGCGTCGGCGCCTCCATGGCCGAAGGCAGCCACATGTACATGGGGACCTGTGCGGACTTGGCCCAGGCCGCAAACAGCACGAGCAAAAGGACGATAGCCTTGAGCTTGGAATCGAGGCCGGCAATCGCGGTAATGGCGAAGGTGCCGGTGTGGGCAAACACGATGGCGGCGCCCAGATACAGGCCGAGCGCACCGATATGCGTGATGATCAGGGCCTTCATGCCGGCCTTCTTGGCCGTAGGCGTCATGTAGTAGCTAATGAGGCCCCAAGAGCACGCGCCCGTGATCTCAAAGAACACGAGCTGGCCCAAAAGGGTCGAGCTGTACACGAGGCCGGCCATGGCGCCGATGAAGGTCGCGAGGTACGCGTAGAAGCGACGACGCGGCGCATCGGGATGCTCACGGTTATTCTCGCTCATATAGGGAATCGAATAGATCACGACAAGCAGGCCGATACCCACAAAGGCGGGCGCGAGCAGCGTGCTCATGCGATCGAAGGTGAATCCCATAACAAGGGTCTGCCCAAACGAGATCAGGGGGACCTGCGTGTCGGGCATGCCGGCGCCAGCGAAATTCGCGGCGAGGGCGATGGTGCAGGCCGTCGAGACGGCGGCACCCAAAACGCTGAACCACTTGGCGTACGGACGGGGGAACAGGGCGACGAGCACCGAGGCCACCATCGGGGCCGCGATAGCGACCAAGCCGAGAAGGGACAGACTGACTGCTAATGACATTGTTTCTCCCTTCTCCTACACGCCGACGACCACGAAGACAAACGCCAGAACGGCGATGCCCACGACGGCCCAGGTCTGATTGCCGAGCACCTTAAAGCGCGAGCGCGAGCAGGAGTTCTCGATCACGCCGCATACGACAAAGTCGATCAGGCACTTCACCAGGAAGATGACCGCGCCCAGAACGGCGGCGGCGCCCACGGTCGCGGGCTCGCCCCAGGGGACGAAGATCGCGCAGAACCAGGCGACGACCAGGACCTGCTTCATGGACATGGCGAGCTTGGCCATGGCGAGCGAAGGGCCGGAAAGCTCAGCGAGCGGACCTTCCTGGAGCTCCTGCTCGGCCTCAGCCTGGTCAAACGGCAGCTTGCCGAGTTCCATATAGCAGGCGATCGCAAAGGCGATGCCGGCGAGGATCACGGCGACTGGCGCGTCGACGGCACCCGTCATGATGTGTTGACCCATGGTGGCGATGTCGGTGGAGCCGCACACCAGGGCGGCGGCAAACAGCGCCAGCAGCATGGACGGCTCGATGAGCACGCTCATGAGCAGCTCGCGAACGCCGCCGATACCGGCGTAGGCGTTGGACGAATCCACGCCGCAGAGGGCGAAGAAGAAGCGGGCGAGTGCCAGGCTGTACATGATGGTGATGGCGTCACCAAAGACCGGGATGGGGCTTTGTGCCGTAAAGAGCGGCAGGCCCATAGCGAGCATAAAGGCGACGGCGAAGAACAGCGGCGGCATAATGCGCAGCGCAAAGCTCGCGTCCTCGCTCTGGGACTCGGGGCGTGCAAAGAGCTTGGCCAGGTCGCGGTAGTCCTGCATGATGCTGGGGCCGCGACGGTTGTGCATCTTGGCACGGATCACGCGGCCGAGACCGGAGAAGAACGGTGCGACGGCCATGACGACCACGCCCTGCAGAACGGCAAGTACGATGTTGTTCATGCTCTCCCCTCCTTAACCCATTTGCACGGCGAGCACGAGGAACACCACGAGTGCCGCGACGATGTAGCAGATATAGATGCTGTAGTTGCCGCCCTCGAGCTTAGTCGCGAGGTCGGCGAGCTTCTCGACACCCTTATGCGGGGCATCGACGAGAACCTTGTCGGGTACGGGCTCCACAGCCTCGGCCACGCCGGTGAGCTTCTGGAAGAAGTGTGCGATGGACCAGCAGACGGCCGTGCAGCGGTCACGCAGCGTGTAGAGCGGCTGCATAAACCAGGACACCTCGGAGGCAAAGGTCGTGGCCACGACGGGCATATGCTCGTTGGGAGCATAGCCGCATGCCCACGGCTGGGACTTCTGCACCTTGCCGACGGTCTTGAGTTTGCGATAACCGCAGGCAAGGCCGACAAGCACCACGAGCGCAATAGCGATCGCGGGCGTGGAGGTGGCAGCGCCGGAGTACTGGTTCATGAGCTCCATGCCCTCGGCGGCAAACACGCCACCGTACGGATGCAGCACGGACGCGGCGACATCGACCAGCACGGGCGCGATCACGGGAGCGCCAATGCCCAGCACGACGCAGATGGCCGCGAGCAGGCCCTGTGCAAACACCATGGGGGCGGGAACCTCCTTGGCATTGGCCGCGGCCTCGGAGCGGGGCGCGGAGGCAAAGGAGACGCCATAGGCCTTGACGAAGCACGTGACGGCCAGCGCGCCGGTAATGGCAAGCGCGACGGCAGCGAACACGGCCACGATCATGACGGCCTTGTCACCCTGCATGGCGGCATTAAACAGCGACTGATAGGTAAACCACTCGGACACAAAGCCGTTGAAGGGCGGGATGGCCGAGATGGCAAGCGCGCCAATAAGGAAGCAGATGGCCGTTGCCGGCATACGACGGAACAGGCCGCCCATCTTCTCCATATTGCGCGTACCCGTGGAGAACAGCAGCGCACCGGCGCCCAAGAACAGCTCGCCCTTAAACATCGCGTGGTTAAACGTGTGGTAGAGGGCGGCCATCAGAGCCAGGACGGCGATGCCGACCGAATTGAGCGCCATGGCGGCCATGGAGGCGCCGACGCCGAGCAGAATGATGCCGATGTTCTCGACGGAGTGATAGGCCAGCAGGCGCTTGATGTCATGCTCCTGCAGGGCGAAGGCCACGCCGAGGACCGACGAGATCGCACCGAAGACCATGACCATAAGGCCCCACCAGACCTGAACGCCCGAAGCGGAGAGCAGGTCGAGACCAACCTTGAGGATGCCGAAGATACCGATCTTGATCATGCCGCCGGACATGAGGGCACTCACGTTGGACGGCGCCTCGGGATGTGCCTTGGGCAGCCAGCCGTGCAGCGGAATGATACCGGCCTTGGCGCCAAAGCCAAAGAAGGCGAGCACGAAGCACACGGATGCGACCGCGGGGCTAAACTGCGTGGCGCGGAAATCCGCAAAGGCAAACGAGCCACCGGCGAAGTTGGTCATGGTGAGGAAGCTCGCCATGATGAGCACAAAGCCCACGTGAGCGATCACAAAGTAGAGCCAACCACCGTGGATGGAGTTCTCGTTCTCCTCGATCACGACCAGGAAGTACGAGGTCAGCGACATGAGCTCAAAGGCGACCAGGAACCAAAACACGTTGTCGGCGGTGATGACGAGCATCATGGACGCCACAAAGGTGTTAAAGAAGAAGCCGGCGCGGCCCTTTTTGCCCGGGTACTCATCAAAGTAGTTGAGACCGTAGATCGAACCGGCAAACGCGAGCACCGAGATGAGCGCCACGAACAGGCCGGACAGCTGATTGAGCAGCAGCTGGAAATGGGCAAACGGGAAGAACACGATGGTGTCGACCGACGTGACATCGCCCAGCACGGCCTGGATACCGGCCACAAACGAAAGCACCGCGGCGACGGCGCCGATAAGGCAGCCGGCGGTCTTGGCGGCGTTATCGGCCTTGATCAGCAGAACCGAGGCGAGCGCACCGATGCACGAGACGGCAAGCGATGCGATAAACAGCGTCATGCTATCCATTGTTTACGCTCCCTTCTGCTTTCTCGGACAGGCCCTGGGCCACGGCGGTAACGTCGACGGCCGGACCGTTTTCGATCGAGCGCAGGCGCTTGGCCTCGTCGAGCTCGCGATCGGCCGCGCCGCCCATGACGGTCAGCGCCTTGGTGGGGCACGCCGCCACACAATGCGGGCCGTCCGGATCGAAGGCACACAGGTCGCACTTGACAGCGCAGGTGTACTGGCCAGGAGCCCACGTAAGCAGGCTGCTCAGGGACTTAGGATACGAAGGCGTCGGGTCGCACATGCCTGCGACACCGGCGATAGACGTGCCATCGGGATGGATGGCTCCGAAGGGGCACGCGATGGCGCACAGCCTGCACCCGATGCACTCCTGCTCCTTGACGTGGATGCGGTCGCCATCGTGCTCGATGGCATTCACCGGGCAAACCTCGGCGCAGGGGGCACCCTCGCAATGGTGGCAGGCAAGGGCGGCCGAAATACCGCCGGTCTTCACGAGCGCCAGACGCGGCGTATCCTGAAGACCCTGCATCCGGTGGGCGTCGGCACAGGCGGACTGGCATGTTCCGCAGCCGATGCACCTCTCCGGGTTGATGTCGATGAAGCGGTTCATCCCCACTTCCTTTCAAAATAACGGGCCGGGCTCCCGAACGTACGGGACGCCCGGCCCAAAAAGCCAACGAGAACGGGACTACACGATTTGATTCACGTGCGTCTCGTCGTCGAACTTGGCGGCGCCGGGCTCAACATCCTGGGGAGCGGCGGCGTCCACCAGAGCCTGCTTGAGCTCGGTGTACTGACGCTCGACTTCGCCCTCGGCCCAGACCTGGTCGGCAATGGCGTCGACCTGGCAGGCGGAGAACTTGTCCTCGGGCGTATGCGAGACCGGGTCGACCTTGTGCATGGTCAGCTCGTTGCACTTACCGATCCACCACTGGTAGGTCATATAGACCGTGCCCTTGTTGATGCGGTCGCTCACGTCGGCGCGGCTGTATACCTGGCCACGGCGGCTGTGAATCGAGACGATGTCGCCGTTCTTGATACCGCGCGCCTGGGCGTCCGCGGGATTCATGCGGACAAAGCCGGGCTCGTCGGCGAGCAGCGCCAGCGTCTTGCAGTTGCCAGTCATCGAGCGGCAGCTGTAGTGGCCGACCTCACGGACGGTGCACAGGATGAGCGGGTACTCATCGTCGGGAAGCTCGGAGGGCGCCTCCCAGTCGTGCGCCATCAGGTTGGCGCGGCCGTCCTTGGTGGTGAACTTGCCACCAGCGAACATGTCGGGCGTACCGTGGTCGTTCACATCGGTGCTCTTGACGGGCCACTGAGCGTAACCGCCCTCGGGAGCCATCTTCTCGTAGGTTGCGCCCACAAAGTTGGGGCACAGGCTAATGCACTCGTTCCAGATCTGCTCGGTGTTGTCGTAGTGCATGGGGTAGCCCATGCGCGTGGACAGGTCCGCGAAGATCTCCCAGTCGTGGCGGCACTCGCCCTTGGGCGGAACGGCCGCGTCAAAATGCTGGAAGCTACGGTCGGATGCGGTAAAGACACCCTCGTGCTCGCCCCAAGAGGTAGCAGGCAGGATGACGTCGGCGAGCATGGTCGTCTGCGTCATAAAGATGTCCTGGCAGATGAACAGATCCAGCTCGGAGAGCGTCTTGCGCATTCCAGCCGAATCGGGCTCGGTCTGGACCGGGTCCTCGCCGTAGTTGTAGAAGCAGTGCACCTTGCCCTCGTCGACCAGGTGGCCCAAGTCGGTGAGCTTGTAGCCCTCCTCCAAGGGGAGCTTTTCCTCGGACACGCCCCAGGCCTTGGCAAACTTGGCGCGAGCGGCGGGGTCGGTGACTTTCTGGTAGCCAGGGTACAGGTTGGGCAGCATACCCATATCGCAGGAGCCCTGGACGTTGTTCTGGCCACGCACGGGCGCGAGGCCGGAGTTGGGTTTGCCGATCTGGCCGGCAACGCAGGCGATGGAGGCGATGGTGTGCACCGTCTTCAGGTTCTGCTTCTGCTGGCATACGCCCATGCCCCAGCCAATGATGGCAGAAGGCTTCGCCGTGGCGTACATCTCGGCAGCTTGGTGGATCAGCGCGGGATCGACACCCGTGATGTCCTGTACGGATTCGGGAGTGTAGTTCTTGATGGTCTCCCACCACTCGTCAAAGCCGTTCGTGTGCTCGGCGACGAATTCCTTGTCGTAGAGGCCATCGTTGACCAGACAGTTGGCAAAGGCGTTGAGGAACGCGACGTTGCAACCGTTCTTGATCGGAAGGTAGATATCGGCGATACGCGCAGTTTCGATATGGCGCGGGTCGGCGACGATGATCTTGCAACCCTTTTCTTTGGCTCGCACGATACGCCTTGCGACGATGGGGTGCGAATCGGCAGGGTTATAGCCGAAGAGGAAAATGCAGCCCGCATCCTCCATACCGGGGATGGAGCATGACATGCAACCTGAACCAACCGTGTCCATCAGACCGAGGACAGTAGGGCCGTGTCAAGTACGGGCGCAGTTGTCCACGCTGTGGGTGCCGATGCACGCACGCGTAAACTTCTGCATGACGTAGTTCGCCTCATTGCCGCCGCCTCGCGAGGAGCCGGTGGTCATGACAGCGTTAGGACCATATTCGTCAATTATGGCCTGCATCTTAGATGCGGTGAAATCCAGTGCCTCGTCCCAGCTTACGCGCTCAAGATCCGCGCCCTTGGTGCGGCGGATCATCGGGTGCAGTACGCGGGGAGTCAAGATCTTGGTGTCGTTGATGAAGTCGTAGCCGCTCATGCCCTTAAGGCACAGCTCGCCCTGATTGGTGATGCCGTTGAGCGGTTCGGTACCCACGACCTGGCCGTTTTGGACCAGGAGGTTAAACTGGCAACCGGCGCCGCAATACGGGCAGATCACTTTATGCTTCTCCATGACACCCTCCTTCCTTTCTCTGCTACCGATTAATCGGTACGTATTTGACAATCGTTGGGCTTGTATGGCCGCCCGCCTACGCCTCGTTTTCGATGGTGGCGCGGGCACGCTCGGCAGTCAGCTCCGCCAGGCGCTCCTCGTCTACCAGGGTGAGGCCCTTGGTCGGGCACGCCTCGGCACACGCCGGGCCACCGGGACGGTCCACGCACAGGTCGCACTTGAGCACGAAGCTCTTGGTCTGCGAACCCACGCGCACGTCGCCCATCAAGACGGGGACCTGCGTGGTCGCCACGCTCACGGCGCCAAAGGGGCAGGCCATGACGCAGCTCTTGCAGCCGATGCAGTTGTCCTCGTTAACGCCGATACGATGATTCTTTGGATCAAAGAACAAGGCGCCCGTGGGGCAGGCCTTGGCGCACGGAGCATCCTCGCAGTGATGGCAAGCCACCGGTGCGGAGATCTCGTACGTACGCGTCACGCGCAGGCGCGGTGCGGCGATGTTGCCGGGGATGTCGTGTGCCTCGATGCACGCCGCCATGCAGGTTTGACACCCAATGCAGCGCGAGGAATCGGCTACGACTCGTTTATTGCCCATGTTGTTCACTCCCTCCTGAATCCCATGCCGGAGAGACCCTGTCGACGTTGCCCCGGACCGCCCGTGGTCCGGCATCGGCGTATCGAGAGCATGCGGCGAAACAGGCACTCGGTAGAATTTCTCCAACGGTATACAGGTTGAATATACGCAGTTGCCACGGGCGAACTTGGGCATAAGCCCTGCAATACGGGTGTATTGCAGTGGTTTTGGCAGGTCGGGATTATTCTCGGTGGGCTATAAAGTCGAGTGTATTACACGCGTAGGCATATGAGATTTTCACGCTCTCCTTCTGCGAATGTATTAGTTTTTAGTTATGTTTACACTCATTAACTTGAGTGAAATAAAGTGGTGGATATAAAATAGTCAAAAGAAACACAGGGCGAATTTGACCATCCGTGTTGCACTAGATAAGGGGGGCTAGCGATGTCATCGACTCAAAAACGAGCCATCCTACAGGTGCGCATTCGCGAAGAGGACAAACAGCATGCCGAGCGTCTCTACGACGCCATGGGCACATCGCTTGCCGAGGCCGTTCGCCTTTTTGTTTCGCAGAGCATCCTCATGCGCAAACTGCCTTTTCAGCCGATCGCCGTGCGCTCAAAGGATGGCACGGCTGCCTACGGAGTGCTTAAGGCTTACGGGGACCCCAATCGCCGGTCCGAGGAACGCAACGCCTGGATTGAATATCTCGCCGCAGAAAGCGACGATTCGATCTTGGGTCCCGAGGAAGTAGACATCCATGAGTAGCACCATCATCGACGAGACCGTTATCCTACGCTACCTGCTTAACGACGACGAGATCCTGTCGCCGCGCGCCGCCAAGGTTATCGCCACGCGCACCACCCGCGTCTACCCCGAGATCATCACCCGTGTCGCCGTCACGCTGCGCGATGTCTACAAGGTCCCCCGCCCCAAAATCGCGGCGGCGCTGACCAGGTTGCTCGACGACGTCATGGTCGACGAGCCCACCGTCATCGCCTTTGCCATCAAGCTGTTCGGCAGGACGCACATGGACTTTAGCGACTGCCTGCTCGCAGCCCGCACCGCCATCTACAACGACGACGTCGTGAGCTTTGGCAAGCCCATCATCCAAGGCATGATCGATTACCGCCGCAAGCGCCAAACCTCAGCCGAAGCCCGCAACCGCAGCACCGACGCCCAAGGCCACGGCACCGACGCCACCATCGACAAGCTCCGCCACCAATCCCGCCACTAGCCTCATCCCCACTCATAAGTTGCTGGAAAACAGTTCCTGGATTTAGGCTTATTCGTGCTTTTCTGAAACTACGTCACCGCAACTTCCAGGTTGGCAGCCCGAAACCGGCAGCCCTGGACCGCGAATCCTACTGTTCGCCACGAAATGGGCCTATCTACTACGTTTAACCGATTACCCTCGACCATACCAAAAACCGAAATATCAAAACAGCTGGTAGACGGCTTGCCGATTTTCCGAAACTGCTGCTATGGTCGACCCCTGCGGGCCAAACGTAGTAGATGGGCCGCTTTCGTGGCTCAGCACCAGACCGGTCATTTTGTGACAGGGCTTTTTTGGCCACATTTGCCAGCCGATCGTTAGAGCAGTCAAAAAGCCCGCTCCAAATTAGCTACCCCGGCCTTTAATGGGCCCGCAAAAGCCAAAAGACAGTCCGTATTTAACCGCAACTTAGGTGGGCGCGGAGCGGGTTCGATTCCCGTCGCCCGGCGCGTAAACGAAAACAGCTCTGATCCCCAAAGGAAACCAAAGCCGTTAAAACAATTCTTATGGAGCGGGCGACGGGAATCGAACCCGCGTCATCAGCTTGGAAGGCTGGGGTTCTACCATTGAACTACGCCCGCAAGATATGGTCGGGACGACAGGATTTGAACCTGCGACATCCTGCTCCCAAAGCAGGCGCGCTACCAAACTGCGCCACGTCCCGAAGGTGTTGAGCAGCTAAGGTCTAAACCTTGCGTGTCCCAAAGCGAAGGAAATTATAGGGGAGACTCCCCGCCTGTGCAAGCATTGATACCCTAGCTCCTCGAATGTGCGACAAACTGGCTATGGAGCAGACCGATCACAAAGGCAACCACGGCAACCGGTGCCCACGCAGCACCGATATCTGCCAGCGGCAGCGCATCGAACGGTAGCCACGCGCCCGCAAAGAACGCATCGCGGACCGAGGTGATCACACTCTGCACAGCAACCACGCCGCCGACCCAGACCCACACCTGCGGATGCGCGTCGCAAAAACCATGCGCCAGGCCCATAAGTACCAGCACAATGGCAACGGGATACAAGGCGTTGAGCATAGGCACCGAGAACATAAGAATCACGTCGAGGCCCACGTTGGAGAGCACGCACGAAAACGCTGCGAACACAAAGGCGAGGATCGCGAAGGGGCGGCGCATTGCCTCCTCGGAGGCCTCCGCTCCCCCTTCGACCACATACGTCTCGCAGAAGTAGCGCGAGCAGCAGCTGATAAGGCCGATGCACACGTTCATGCAGGCGAGGAAGAAAATCGCAAACACCACAACCGTGCCGGCAAGGCCAAAGTGCATGGAGGCCGAGCGAGCAAGGATGGCAGCGCCGTTGGTGGCGTCGGGCATCACGGTGCCGAGCTGCATACCGGCAAGGGCCAAGCCGCAATAGATGATGGCCATGAGCACGCCGGCTATCACACCGGAGCGCGAAATTTCAAAAGCGACGCGCTTGTCGTCGGTCACGCCCAACTCGTGAATGGTCTCGGCGATGATGATGCCGAAGGCGAGCGATGCAAGCAGGTCCATGGTCTGGTAGCCGGTCAAGAAGCCTTGGACCGCAGCACCGGCATCATAGGGAGCTTGCGGGGCAGCAGCCGGTCCCAGCGGCGAGATCACGGCAGCACCCACAACCAGCACGATGAGCGCGATGAGCGCGGGGCCCGTAATGCGGCCGAGCACGTGTGTGATAACACCCGGGCGCAGTGTGAGCGCAAACGCGACGACAAAGAAACCGACAGCGAACACCAGACGCGCCGTGCCGAGCGAGACACCCTCGGGCAGCAACGGTACCAGCATCTCAAACGCCGTGGAGCTTGTACGCGGAATGGCAAGGCACGGGCCGATGGCCAGATATACTGCCGCAACAAAGAACTCGCCAAACTTGGGATGCACGCGGCTGGCAAGCTCACGCGCCGTGCCGGCAAGCGCCACGGCGATAAAGCCCATGACGGGCAGGCCGATGGCGGCAACGAGAAAGCCAAGCATGGCGACCGGCGTGGCAGAACCTGCCTGCAGCGCCAGCAGCGGCGGAATAATAAGGTTACCGGCACCAAAGAGCATCGAGAACAGGGCGATGCCGACGGTGACGACATGGTCGGAGCGCAGACCGCGCGGAGCGGATGAAGCCATGGGACCACCTTTCGAGTCAAAACAAAAACGGGACGGGCAAAAGACCCGTCCCGCAAGTATATACGCTTTAGCAGACTAAATCGCGCAAAGCTTCAATCTAGCTGCCCCTTTTGAGCCGTTACGCGTCCGAGCGACGGCGACGCAGCAGCTCGAGCCCCAGCGCGACAAGCGCAGCGGCGCCTGCAGCGACGACGACGGCCAATGGCGCACGATCGCCCGTGTCGGCGAGCTGCTGAGCGCTCGTCTTGGACGAAGCCTTCTGTCCGGAGTTTTCCGCACCATCGCCCCTTACCTTATCGGCTGCGGAGTCAGCCGAACTGCCTGGTTTTGCCGGATCCCCAGAATCCGACTGGTCGGAATCGGGCGTCCCGGGCTTATCCGGGTCCGGGTTGCCGGGCTCCGGCTTATCCGGCTGGTCCGGATCGGGTCCATCGGGTTTATCCGGATCGGGAACCACCGGGTCCGGGTTGACAGACTCCTGCTTCTTCTTCACCGTCAGCGTACCGGGCTCAACCGTGACATCGAAGTTC